>JAIXOW010000095.1 GCA_027486615.1 Oxalobacteraceae bacterium
AAAGGTCCACACAGCCTTAGCCTCTCAGCCTTTCTCCGGTATGAAGTGAAAGAAGACTTCATATCGATTTTTTGGAAGGTCTTTGGGTCAATTGAGTTAGTGGTGCACCATTAACAAGACTGATCCTTTACGAAGCCACTTATAGGTGCTTCGGGACCACATAAACTTTTCAATTTTTTTTCCGTTTTCAAATTCGTTTTCCCACGCTCAAAACGAAACAAGTCGTTTATTGTCATTTCTCTTCTCCATCTCCAATTTTTTTTTGCAACAAAGCGAGGTGCACATCGCTCACATGTACATAAAAACCGCACCCTTTGACATACTTTGCGAACAAAGCAAACAAAGCTTTCACGTGATTCCACCTGAACAAAGCACATTCCAATTAAACACCTGCAAATTTTTGCTTTCACGTTCATCGTGTACAAAAGCTACATAACGTACCTATTTGTTCTCACCAATTTTTCTATTACTTCAAAAAAAAATGTTATAAAATCAAAAAAAAAATCCAACATAAAAATATGTTTCCTAAATAATGATGTAAATATAATAATAATAATAATAATATTATCTCCAACGTACACTTAATTTACTATTGTCATTTTCATTATTGCCATTTTTTTACCATTATTATCCGCTGAATCGTTAAATGCCATTTCTTACACGCAACATATTTTTTTGTATCATCAATTCATTTTTTTTCATTTTTCCCATCATATTTCTTTCTTTCAATTTTTTTCTCGACATGAATTCCCAGTTTAGTAATTGTATGTATGTATATAATGTATCATTTGTAACTTTGTATGATTTTCAATACCAATTACTCTATGTTTTCAAATTTGAGTTTCTTGCAAACAAATAATAACAAAAAAAAATCAAAAAAAATATAATAAAATACCTTTTTACATGTATAATTATGATTTTTTCTGTGACATTAATGTGCCCAATTAAAATAACTATGTATTCGGACTTCGTCTTGCTCCCTCTGAATGTAATAATGTATGATTTACAATGTTTTTACAATGTTCCGCAGCCACATTAACGCTTCCATCAATGTATATAATCTTTTTCATTTTTAATCATTTTAAATAATGTATTTTTGAGACAATTTTTCGATCTATGAATTTTCCTCGTAATCATGTATATTTTTAAACAATTATTTTAACAATTTATGCTCCGTATAATAACTGTCATGCCATTTTCTTACATGTTTGTATCATCACATGCCACAGAGACCAGATTTTCTCCGTTGCCGGACTGATACCTCTTTTAGATCAGAACCTTCCCAAACACCAACCTAACCTAACGTCTGCATATCGAGCAAAAACGCATTTCTGTAAATTAACGGAACCCTTTTCAACGTTTCAAGTTTTCAACCCAAATCTTTGATTTGAATTTCCAACTCTCACTGCCGGGGATGTTCGGGAACGGAACTTTGGTCGAACTTCTACGATTTGACAAAGTCGTACAAGCTCGAACAAAGGTCCCCTCGAAGGGTCCCGTCAGGCGCGCAGGAGACTGAAACCGACGAAGCGGAACCTCTCTAGGTTCAATAGGTGCAGCACGGGCGCATTTGCGCGCGCATGCGCACTGAGCTTCGTCGGCGAGATCTCCGGCTACGCGGTTTGGAAACTTGACACTCTCAAACACATTTTCGATAGACGCGCGACAGGCGCTCGAAACTCCGAGCACCTGTGCGCGCACAAAATTATCCGACCCGCGTTTCGGCTCGCGCTGCAGGGGTTTACTTCCGAAGGTTTTCATCCAGAAAATCTTCAATCGAACCTTCCTTCTCATCCTAAACGGATCTAGAAGAGACCTGATCTAGCATCAGAGGAGGTCTTGGCCTCTGTTCGATTTTCGCCGCTTCTCCATCAATAAATCTGCTTTGAATGTTATAAGAGCCTTGTCTTTTATTTCACACAGATAAGCCTACAATCGATGATAAGTCTTTGCCTATTTCTCATCACTTAAAGCAAAGCCGACTTTGTCGCGTACAGCTTTAAGCCGAGCGAGGGTTTAACCTAGAGGTCTGCGGACTTAGCCTTTACCTAGGTTTTAACCTGAACATGGCGACCTACTGCAAGAGAAAATTTTGTTAACGCAAAATTTTTATGACTCAAGAACCTTGCAAAGCCATTCGGTTGTAATTGAAATTACGATTGGACTAATCAGCAATCAAAAAGTTGAGAACACTCCTCTTTGATTTCTCGTTAGATCTTTAATTGTAACAATTTTACAATCAGACTATAAAGCAATCAGAGTTGAGAACACTCCTTTGATTACTTTTAGTTTCCGCTCACAGCCAACAATCAAAGTTGAGAACACTCCTTTGATCATCTTCAGCCTTCATCTTCGAACAAACTATTGAGAGTTAAAAGTTGAGAACACTCCTTGCTCTCTTAGTTTCAACGACTAGCCTTCAACACTTCATTTCTCGAGTAACTCATTTTTGATATACCTCCGTTGGAGAGGCAACTAATACTTGCTATCAAATCAAATGACCTCGAATGATTCACTTTTTGGTCTAGCCAGACAATTCCAACAAGCGGTCGGAGCCTCACAAGATCTTGACATCATTGTCCAGATATTTAAAACCGTCCTTCTCAGTGCCAACACTTTACCTGTACCTGAATTCAGGAGACAGAGGTCACATAAGCTGACTAAGGCAGAGAAAAAGAAAGTGGACGAAGCCGAACTTCAACAAGTAGTATCAAGACAGGTTCATCTCCTAAAATACTACGAGAACTCCGCCCACGCACAGCCACCTCAATACAGCCAATGCCTGGATTAGCCTGGGACGCCACAACCAGGAACCGGAGCCCTACTGGATATAGACAGTTCGGCCGCAGCCGCAGTAC
>JAIXOW010000314.1 GCA_027486615.1 Oxalobacteraceae bacterium
GGCTAGGGCACTTGAATCCAGCCAGATGCTCGCGGCACCACTGTCGAATATCAGCTTCCGTCGCATGTTCGCCCTCATGCAAGACAACGACTGCGAACACACTTTCTCCCCATTTTTCATGCGGTATGCCTATCACTGCTACATCTTTCACACTCGGATAGGACCCGATCACACCTTCAACCTCTGAGGGATAAATGTTTTCGCCACCACTGATGATCATGTTGCTCTTGCGGTCGACTAACCAGATGTATCCATCGGCATCGCGATAAGCCATGTCGCCGACCGAACACCAATTGCCGTCAAAAGCTTCAGTAGTTTTTTCAGGGTTCTTCCAGTAACCCTCAAAGACATAGGGAGTGCGTGAGTAGAGTTCACCGACTTCACCATCGGGAACTTCTTCTCGCTTTTCATTGAGCAGACGTATGTTGCTGCTGCCAGACCATTCACGTCCGACCGATCCGAGTTTTGTGAGTTGTTCATTCGGACGTAATAACGTGACCCAGCCAGCTTCGGTCGATCCATATAGTTCATAGAGTCGACCATTTTTGAAATAGTCGAGAATCTCCATTTTTGTATCTCTGCGTGCCGGAGCAGATGAGACGAGTAGCTTGCCGACTGAACTAACGTCGTATTTTTTCTTAATCGTTTCTGGTAATGACAGCAGCATGATGTAGTGCGTAGGCACCAGAGATGTGAACGTCACTTTTTCTTGCGAGAGGGTGGCGAGCAAAGCTTCTGGATCAAAGCTGCGTCGGTCATCAATTATGCAAGTTGCACCTAGATGGATAAATGTAGTGGCGAAGTACAAAGAATTCGCGTGGCACAGAGGCATGACGAGTAAGCCAGTGTCATCTTTGCTAAAGCCCATCTCGAGTGCAGTAGCTAATGCAATTAAATAGCTACCTTGATGATTACGGATTGCACCTTTAGGTTTGCCGGTAGTACCAGAGGTGTACATGAGTGCACACATGCTTTGTGTATCTACAGCATCAAATTTTCTTGTTGGGTTACCTTGCGTGATGAGTGTTTTATAACTGACCCACCCTTTATCAGACGTATCGCCTATGACGAAGTATCTTCCCGCTGCAACTTGCAGCTCATTTTTTTGTGCATTTAATGTGTCGCAAAATTCTTTGCCGGCGATTACGGCACTGACTTCTGCGTTATTGAGTATGTAGGTGATTTCTGTGCCGGTCAGTCGGAAGTTAACTGGCACAGCTACCAAGCCGGCTCTAGCTAGTGCGACATATATTTCCATCCACTCGAGACAGTTGTATGCAAGCAAACCAACGCGGTCTCCAATCTTCAGTCCAGCTTTCAATAAGCTATCAGCTAGGCAGTTTGCATTTGCATTCCAATGTGCATAAGTCAGTGATCTGCGTGAATCACGTGCACCGAGTTTGTTCGGCATCAGCCTAGCATGGGCGGCAATAGCATCTGAGAGAGTAAGAAATTGGCTCATATTGTCAAATTGAGACTATTTATTAAACACAGCGTTGAACAAAGACTTTATATTATATAACTGAATACTGAATTCAGAGTTCAGTTAGTGTATACTGAGATTGAATTAAATACAAAGAATTTTCTGCAATGACCTTGAACGGTCGAGGTAGGTAGGAACTGCTTTGAATTGCATCGCTGGTGCTTGAACTGTGTTGATCTCACTAAGCTATCTGGAGAAAAACTGATGTCCGTGTCCGAAATACATGAACAATCTGTTGCTGCACTGATTGCCCGTTACCTAAAAAGTCAGGGTGTGAAACGGGTTTATGGTCTTTGTGGTGGACACATCATGCCGGTCTGGATGCGGCTTGATGCAGAGGGTATTCGTATCGTTGATGTTCGCGACGAGCGTGCCGCAGTTTATATGGCGCATGCAGAAGCAGAACTAAGCGGCGGGTTGGGTGTAGCACTGGTTACAGCTGGTCCGGGTGTGACGAATGCAATCACAGGAATTGCAAACGCCCATGTTTCTCGGGCTTCAGTTCTGGTGCTATCAGGGTTACCGCCAATGCCGCAAGAAAATCGCGGCGCGCTACAGGACATTGTTCATACAGAGATGGTGCGAGGAATTACACGATATGCTCGAACAGTGCGTAACGCTGATCTGGCATTACAAGAAATAGATGAAGCTGTCTCACGCGCGTTGGGTCAAGGTGGAGAACCCGGTCCTGTGTATTTGGATTTCCCAGTGGATATTGTTCGATCTAAGGTGAGTATTCCAATGCAGATGCAGGAACGTTTCACTCAACGAGCTCCATTAAAGATTACGCCTGAAATATCTGCGATTCATGCTGCAGTCGATTTACTGTGGTCAGCTAAGCGTCCGCTTATTATCTCTGGACGTGGTGCAAGAGGCGCAGGCAAAGAGTTATGCGAACTCTTATCACGTACCGGTGCTGCTTACTTGGATACAGGAGAGAGTAAAGGCTTAGTGCCGGAGAGTCATTCCAGTGTAGTAGCTGCAATGCGTGGTACGGTCATGCAACAAGCAGACGTGGTTTTAACCATCGGTCGTCGACTCGATTTTCAGCTTGCATATGGTTCACCTTCCGTATTTGGAGAAGCAAAATTCATCCGCATTGCTGATTGCGCAGCTGAATTGAGAGACAACCGCCGTGGTTCTGTCGAGATTCTCGCGACGGGCTCGCTAGCACTACAGGCTATGCTTGATGTAGCAGGTAAGCGTTTGTCGGCAGTCGATAAAACATGGGTAGAAGGTTTACGTTCAAAACATCTTGAACGATCAGCAAAACTGGTGAGTAGTATGCGTGAAGCTGCACCAGGTAGTGATGGTCTGATGCATCCGAATCGTGTATTGAGTGCATTGAGAGATGCTTTGCCAGAAGATGCCGTTGTCGTTGCTGATGGAGGAGATTTCCTAAGCTTTGCTCGCGTCGGTTTACCCGCGTCGACTTATTTAGATCCAGGTTCTCTGGGTTGTATTGGCGTTGGTACGCCATTTGGAGTGGCTGCCAGCTTAGCCTGTCCAGATAAAACAGTAGTGGTTGCGACTGGTGATGGCGCATTTGGTTTTAATGCGATGGAGCTCGATACTGCTGTTCGACATAAGGCCCCGTTGTTGGTTGTCGTTGCTAATAATGGTTCGTGGGCGATTGAAGTTCGTGATCAGTTAGAAACGCATGGCAAAGTGGTTGGTACACGTTTGCAGTTTTCCGATTACGCAGCAATGGCGAAAGCATTTGGCTTGTATGCTGAACGTGTTGAGCGTGCTGAAGATCTACCTGATGCCATTAAGCGCGCTATGGCAAATCGACCTGCTTTACTTGATGTACTGGTCACACCGGAAGCGGTATCCTCTGATGCGAAATCGGGTCTAGCTTGGGTGCCTGACTTGCAACCATTGGCAGCATGGGATGAAGCTGAACGAAGTTGGCGGTCTACCGAGTAAATTGCATAGTATGATTCGAGCATAGATACACTTCTGTAAACACGTATTGGATTGTGATTCAACACACAAATAATTTATTACGATGAAAATTCTCGAAACCCAGCCCAAACTAGTGGAGCAAGTCCACAAAGCTATTCTTGCTGAGATAGCAGAAGGCAAGCTACGTCCTGGTGAGCGCATCATTCAAGAACAAATTGCACAAGAACTTGGGGTGTCGCGACAACCAGTTCAACAAGCATTGGTTTTGTTAAAAAATCAGGGAGTACTGCGCGATGCACCTGGACGCGGTTTATTGGTCGCACCTTTGGATCCAAAGTTTGTGCGTCAGATGTATGAGATCCGCGCTGTCATCGAGGGACTAGCTTTTCGTAAAGCAGCAGAGAATTTTACGCAGAGTGCGAAGGCACTTAGCGAGCAATTACTTACAGCCGGTCGTGAAGCCGTTCGCAATAATTCAGTCAGCGACATGATCGCCGCCGACATGGCGTTTCATAATTTTATTTATGAACTTGCAGATAATCCGTTGATCAGTCCCGCGATGGAAATGCAATGGGTGAACACGCAGCGGGTAATGGGCTCCGTGCTCTTATCGGCTGACAAACCACGCGACATTTGGGATGAACATGAAGCTATGATTAAGCTAGTTGTCGCTGGTGATGCTGTAAAAGCCGAACAGGCTGCGCGCCGTCATCTCGAACAAGCTGCCAATTTCATGATCGAGCGATTACGTGATCAGATTGACTCAGAAAACGTAGCCTGATTATCTCTATCCCGTGAAGTCATCAAATGCCTCAGGTTGCCCCTGAGGCCATCATTTTTTAATACAACCTCAGTAAGTTAGACATCCCACAGCGGGATAAAGTGAATATTCTTTGCTTGACAGTCTGAATTCAAAGGATTTAATCTTCACTATTCGAACTCTGAATTCAGAGTTCGAATAGATGAGGGGTTGTGTTTTATACAACTTATAGTTTCCGCGTTGGGTTTTGGCCGGCGTTTCTACGTCGGCCTTTTTTACTGTGTCCGCGGATTTTGATGTAAATAATAAAAAGATGTAACGGGAGGAGACCCCATGTCAGATAACAGCACTGTTTCGTTTAAGACTAACGAATCGAATGCTCAGGTATACAAAAAAGTAGCATGGCGGCTAGTGCCGTTTTTATGCATCTGTTATCTGGCGGCTTATCTAGATCGCGTAAATGTTGGTTTTGCGAAACTGCAAATGCTGAATGATCTATCGTTTAGCAATACCGTCTACGGCATTGGTGCAGGTATTTTTTTTCTCGGCTATGTAATCTTTGAAGTGCCAAGCAATATTTTGATGCACAAGGTCGGCGCAAGACTGTGGATTGCGCGAATCATGATTAGCTGGGGATTAATAGGCGCTGGGATGGCTTTTGTTCAAACACCAACGCAATTTTATGTATTACGTTTTCTGTTAGGCGTCGCAGAGGCAGGTTTCATTCCAGGCGTTCTCTTGTATCTCACTTATTGGTTTCCTGCGGCATGGCGCGGTCGCATCATTGCGCTATTTCTTGCCGCAATTCCTATGTCAAATATTATTGGCGGTCCACTATCAGGATGGATACTAACAACGATGAATGGCATTGCAGAAATGCGCGGCTGGCAATGGCTGTTTATTATCGAGACCTTACCTTCAATACTGTTAGGTTTTGTAGTCCTACGTTTTCTTGACGATCGTGTTGAAAACGCACGTTGGCTGACTGATGAAGAGAAGGCGTGTATCAAGCAAGATATTGAAGATGAAGCTAAACAGACTGGTGGACATGTAAGCGTCATGGATGCCATGAAGAGCGCGCGTGTATGGTTACTTGGTGTTGCCTATTTTTGCGTAGCTAGTTCAATTTATATTTCCAGTTTTTGGATGCCTACGCTGATCAAACAATTGGGTATCGATAATCCTGTACAGATCGGTTGGTTAACTACCATTCCTTATGTGGCCGCTATCGTAGCAATGATTATCGTTAATATCAGTGCAGACAAACATGCTGAGCGACGCTGGCATACTGCAATACCATGTTTTATCGCTGCGCTCGGTCTAGTTATTAGTGGCACACCGGGATTAGGAATAGTGATAACTATGTTTGGTCTGACTCTTGCTGCTGCGGGTGCATCGACTTCACAGGCTTCATTTTGGAGTTTGCCGCCCATGTTCTTAACGGGTGCAGCAGCAGCAGCGGGTATAGCTCTCGTGAACTCGTTAGGAAATATCGCTGGTATGGCAAGCACTGGTTTGGTTGGTTGGATGACAGATCTAACGGGTAGTCCAAACAGTGCATTATATTTATTCGCAGTTTTTGCCTTGATTGGCGGACTCATGGTATTGCGTTTACCAGCACATACAGTGAATCGCTAATAACTTTTTTATTCGAATTCTCAACATGGATTTTTCGTTGCCATCCGAATTGGAAGCATTGCGCGAACGGACGCGCCAATTCATTACTGAACAAGTGATACCACTTGAAAACGATACGAGACAAGATAGTCACGGTCCACATCGTGAATTACGTGATGAATTGATTGCACGCGCTCGTCATGCTGGCTTACTTACGCCACATGCATCAGTAGAGATGGGTGGATTAGGTTTATCGCATATTGCTAAAGCAGTTGTGTTTGAAGAAGCAGGCTATTCATGGCTAGGGCCAACCGCATTAAATATTCATGCACCGGATGAAGGCAATATTCATTTGATGGAAGAAGTCGCTACACATGATCAGAAAGAACGGTGGTTGCGTCCTCAAGTAGCAGGTAAAACACGTTCCTGTTTTTGTATGACAGAACCTGCACCGGGTGCTGGTGCAGATCCAAGTTTACTCAACACTACAGCAGTACGTGATGGTGAAGAATTTGTGATTAATGGATTGAAGTGGTTGATCACAGGTGCTGACGGTGCGGATTACGCCATCATCATGGCGCGATTAGAAGATGGTAGTGCAACAATGTTTTTGTCCGATATGAATCGCGAAGGAATACGTTTAGTACGCAATCTCGATGCTATGGACCGATGTTTTTCTGGTGGACATGGCGTAGTTGAATTTAAAAATTTACGTATTCCTGCAAGTGATGTGCTTGGCGAAATTGGTAAAGGCTTTCGCTATGCGCAAATTCGTTTAGCGCCTGCACGACTGACGCATTGTATGCGTTGGTTGGGACAAGCCAGACGTGCACATGACATCGCATTGGAATATGTACGTCGTCGAGAAGCATTTGGTAAGCCCTTAGTGGAGCATGAAGGTGTAGGCTTCATGATTGCAGACAACGACATGGATTTAATGACAGCACGTTTGCATATCTGGCACACAGCTTGGCTATTAGATCGTGGAGAAAAAGGTAATTTTGAATCAAGCCGCGCAAAAGTCGTGTGTTCTGAAGCGGAATGGCGAGTAGTAGATCGCTCTGTACAAATCATGGGTGGGTTGGGTGTAACGAATGAAACTGCTGTCATGCGGATTTTTACCGATATGCGTGCGTTTAGAATTTATGACGGCCCAAGTGAAGTACATCGCTGGAGTATGGCGAAAAAACTCGCTGCAGGAGTGCCGCAGTGAATGCCTACGATTCAGTAGCAAGTGCATTACGATTAGATGGACGACGAGCATTAGTAACGGGAGCGTCGAGTGGATTTGGTGCTTGCTTTGCACAGTTACTCTCAGATGCTGGTGCTGAAGTTGTCTTAGCTGCACGTCGTATAGATAAATTACAGTCACTCACGGATGCACTAAATAAAAAAGGTAGATTAGCATCAGCTGTTACTTTAGATGTCTCCTCCAAAGAGAGTGTACAAGCCTGTTTTGAACAAGTAGGTGTCTGTGACATTGTGATTAACAATGCAGGCATTACAGTGACACGTGCTTTATTAGATCAAACCGAAGAAGATTGGGATAGTGTGATCGATACTAATCTCAAGGGCTGCTGGCTAGTTGCAACTGAAGCAGCGCGTCATTTACGTGATGCTGGTCGTATAGGCAGTATTGTTAATGTCGCTTCTATATTGGGTGAGCGAGTAGCTGCAGGTGTAGCGCCTTATGCGATTTCGAAAGCCGGTGTGGTACAGGCGACTAAGGTAATGGCATTAGAACTAGCGCGATACAAAATACGTGTTAATGCCTTGTTGCCAGGTTATGTAGTCACAGACTTGAATCGCGAATTTTTAGAGAGTGAAGCAGGACAAAAATTACGTAGCCGCGTACCTACACGTGAGTTTGGTCAGTTGCAGGATTTATATGGGCCACTGTTAATGCTAGTGTCAGATGCAGGTGTAGGTATGACGGGATCTTGTGTTGCTGTCGATCGTGGCCATTTGATTAGCTCATTATGAAAGAAGAAGTTCGTGAGCGTTTACAGTCTTGGCTCTATGCGCAAGGCACGATTGATAAAGCAGGGTTGTTGGTCAAAACTTTGGCTGGAGGACAGTCAAATCCTACTTACCTACTGACGAGTGGTGATCAACAATTTGTCTTACGTAAGCAGCCTGATGGACCATTACTAAAATCAGCACATGCAATTGATCGTGAATATAGAGTGATCTCTGCATTACAAAATAGTGCAGTCCCTGTTCCTAAAGCTATCGCTTGGTGTGATGATGTGTCAATAGTTGGCACGCCGTTTTATCTCATGTCATATCTTGATGGACGCGTATTTGTAGATCAATCACTACCATCCTTGTCAGTTGCAGAGCGTGAGCATGTTTACAAAGAGATGAATCGAGTAATCGCAGAACTGCATCAAGTTGATCCAGATGCAGTGGGGTTGTCAGACTATGGTCGTCGCGAGGGATTTATTACAAGACAAGTAGAGCGCTGGTCTCGTAACTTACAAAATTCAACTTTGCCATTAAGTGATGATATGCGTTTCATGATGGAGTGGTTGCCATCACACTTGCCACAAGAATCACACAGTGTTTTGATTCATGGAGATTACCGGCTCGATAATCTTATTTTTGATGCAAAAGAATTGTGTGTGATAGGCGTGTTGGATTGGGAGCTATCGACACTAGGCGACCCCATATCCGACTTTGCTTATCATTGTATGAGTTGGCATATACCGCATGATTTATGGCGAGGCATAGGCGGTTTAGATTTAAGTAAGTTAGGCATTCCAGATAAGACGACTTATCGTGAATGGTATGCAAGCCATTCCGGATTGAATGTCAGTGTCGATGATGCCACTTGGCGTTTTTATCTTGGGTTTAATTTATTTCGTATGGCTGCGATTCTGCACGGTATTGCAGAGCGTGCGCAACAGGGTAATGCGAATGCAGTTGATGCAATTGAGACGGGACGTAAGGCAGTTCCATTGGCAGCGCTAGCCCGATCCATAGTTTCTTAATGATTGAATTCATTCTAGTTATTTTGCAGATGTAGATAACAGTAAATTCTTATAAAAATAGATCAACATAACTGAGACGATAATGAAATCCACTACCTTAGCGACTGAAGCACTAGATATTTCGGCGCATGATGCAATCTACCAAAAAATCATGCTACGTTTTTTGCCATTGCTCTGTTTATGTTTGGTTGCTGCTTATTTAGATCGCGTTAATGTGGGTTTTGCCAAGCTGACTATGCTTGAAGATCTAGGATTTAGTAATACAGTTTATGGTCTAGGTGCAGGTATATTCTTTGTTGGTTATTTTCTATTTGAAGTGCCGAGTAATGTTTTGCTTCATAAAATAGGAGCGCGAGTTTGGATAGCACGCATCATGATTACTTGGGGTCTGATTGGTGCTGCAATGGCGTTCGTACAAACAGCTACACAATTTTATATACTGCGTTTTTTATTAGGTGTTGCCGAGGCAGGTTTTATTCCAGGTGTGATGTATTTTTTATCATGCTGGTTTCCCTCTGCAAGACGCGGTCGTATGATTGCATTGTTATTAGCTGCTGTTCCATTGTCTAGTGTGATTGGTGGTCCATTATCGGGTGCGATTCTCGTATCATTTGCTGGCGTCAGTGGATGGCACGGTTGGCAGTGGTTATTTCTTATTGAGACTCTTCCATCTTTAATATTAGGTGCTATCGTTCTCAAAGTATTGGTGGATCATCCTTCAGAAACTTCATGGCTTACTCGCGAAGAGGCAGAAATTGTTGCATCAGATATAGCGCAGGAAGCAGAACGCAATCAATCACATTTAGGATTTTTAAGCGCATTTAAGAGTAAGTTGGTTTGGCAATTAAGTGCTGCTTATTTTTGTATAGTCAGCGCAGTGTATGTTTTAATTTTTTGGTTGCCTACACTGATTAAACAACATGGCATTAATGATCCCGTTCAGATCGGTTGGTTGACCGCTATTCCTTACTTTGTTGCAGTGGTTGTTTCTATCATGAACAACGCGCATGCAGATAGCGTGAGAGAGCGTCGCTGGCATACTGCCATACCTTGTTTGATTACTGCCGCAGGTCTAGCTTTAAGTTGGCTACACTTTGATAGTCTTGCAATAACGATGTTGATTTTGACAGTTGCAGCAGCAGCTGCATCTACTACCCAAGCAGCATTTTGGAGTGTGCCACCTACTTTTTTAAGTGGTGCAGCAGCAGCAGCGGGTCTTGCATTGATTAATTCTATTGGCAATGTCGGTGGAATGGTAAGTACGTCGCTTGTAGGCTGGATAACAGATTTAACAGGTAATTCGCAAAACAGTTTGATTTTATTTGCAGGTATTTTACTCATTAGTGCTTTATTAGTTCTGAGATTACCTTCGCAGATAGTTAATCATTGATGATCAACTTAAAGAGAAATTGAATAAATTTTATTCTAAAATTTCTTTGAATATCAATTTTGATTAATTTAAATCTTCAAGCAGTGATTTTTTTCGATTGAAGACTTTGTCTGATTTCATCTGCAGTTGCTGTGCGTGCCCCAGCCTTTTCTATGCGATGTCGTGCATCTTTAACTTGCTCTAGATTGCTAACTTTATGTCCCATGGGTACATCTTCCAATCCAACACGTACATTACCTCCACGCTTTACGATGTCGTGCACGAGGGGTAAAACTTCCGTTCCTAAACCTGCCACCATCCAATTTGCATGCGGTGCTTCTTCGGTGAGTAATTCACGATATGCATCCATCGCCCATGTGCGTGGCGGAAATCCAAAGGTGAGAGTTTCAGAAAACATGAGTCTATAAATCGGCTGCGGCAGGCCAGGGTAGCACTGGGCTAGTGCTGAACCTAAGCGCATGAAAGCAGGTTCATAGATTGCAAATGAAGGATGCAGTCCGTAATGACGGCATAGCTCAAGACCATGCCGTATGTGTGATTCAGGATTACTGTACAAAAAACCTTCATGACCAGTTGCTAGCGTTGCACGCGTACTGATGTGGGTAGAGCCTGGATCAACTACCGTCCATTCAAGTAAACCACTGCTTGCTAACTTATCGACTGCTGCAAAACGCTGTTCAGCAGACATAGATTCTTTGGCATCGACATCGCCAGTAAACGGTAAGGTGCCATAGCAAATCACATCAACTTTAGAGCGCACTCGCTCAATGATTGGTGCATAAATTTCATAGGCATCACGTTGACGACCTGTTACAGGATCATAGGGATGGATATGAATGATGGCAGCACCTTCGTGTGCACATGCAATCGCTTGTTCAACGATATCGTCTTCGGTGATGGGTATCATGGGCTGCCGCTCACGTGACCATGGACCATTGAGTGCAACCTCTAGCCATACAGATGCATCTTGAGTCATGTTAATTCCTCGTCTTTATAACCATACTTCTTTTATCTGGTTATTATATTAGCTTACTAAATGGAACGAGCACATGACCGATAAGATGAAAAAAATTCTCACACTGCTTACATGCAAGAGCGACGATAAATTTTTAAATACTAGGTTTGTTATTGTGCTGGGCGCTCTATACTAAATTTACCTTCTGCACGTGCAGTTAAGTAGGCGTATAAATCAAGAATATGGGCGTTCACAGTTGGTTCGCCTTGCCATGCTGGCATTGTTATGGCCGGTTCTTTGCGATTTAATATATCGTCGATATAAGACTCAGTCGTTGATTTTGTTTCTGATCCTTGACTTAAGCCATTTCCCAAACCATTTCCTAAATCATAGCGTTTCAAGACCATTTCATTAAAATGTCTTGCACTCATAGTGCGAACGATGGGTAATAGATTAGGTGCTTGTTCGCTACCCTTAGCAGATGTGCCATGGCATTGTGAGCACTTTGCTTGAAACACTCTCCAACCTGCATACAGATTAACCGCTACCGGTGCGGGTTGTAATGCACGAGCAGGTCGCGCATTGATGAATTCCATTGAACATCCAACTATGAGTAGTTGTAGCGCTGCCAGTAGAATGATAGGTAACTTGCGCGCAGTAGGAGCTAATAGATACATGAATGATATTGGCATTAATGGGATATGTGATGATGAGTTTAAAAAATACAGTGAATACCGTATTTTTTAAATTTGATCTTGTTATAGCGTCGAGTAGCGGTTCACTTTAGTGAACAACAGATTGCCTACTTACTTGGAATAAGTCTTGAGACCGATCAAATTAGGGTTGGTAAAAATCTTTTTGTATGTGATCGCTGAAGGCTTAGTTCAAACGGGGAGTATTGAAGCGGTGCTTGTTCAGCAAGGTTTGTCGCTAATGGACTGGATATTTTTTAGCTGTAGTCTAAATATGCCAGCTTGTTGATTTGCTATGAGTACGCCAATTTCTAAGACAGAAGAAAAAACCAGTTCGGGCGCATTGACTGCTCGTCCACGAAAGCTCGCTTTGAAGTCGGTTGGTACGAAGCGATGGGTTTTCCATTCGCGTGTAGTGTTGAAGTCTGCTTGGTAAAGAGGTGATCGAGATGAGTTGTCCGTTCTTAAAACGAGTTTGACCTGTTTTTCATCTCCCCGTATGGTGATATTCAGTGCAGAGGTACATTCTGGAATTAAAATAGGGCTACGCACAGATGCAAAGCCACCGCCATTTTCGAGCGAAACCTCTCCTTCAAATATGATGCCCTCTGGATCAAAGGAAAAGCGCGACTTTGATACGCCACCCATCACATTATCGTTAACGACCCTTAGCCCATTGGCGGTAATAGGATTAGTAAAATCAAGTAATTGAGCATGAGCCATGGTTGTGAGCAGTAGCTGGCTTAGTAAGGTAAGCAGCAAGCGGTAGATGCATTTTCGTTTGGTCATATTATCAGGATACACTGCGTTGTAATGTGCAATCGAGATTGAATAATAACGACATGTTCATTGCAAAAAAGATAATTTTTAACCTTGTCTTTAATCAGGCTAGTACTTGTTTTATTTTCGTCGCAATTGGTAAATTGTTTCTATTCAAATTTTTTTGAACAGAAGGAGAAATTTCATTATGAGTGAAGATCAGCGTTGCTGTGGAACTGGAACTTGTCTGATTAATGCAGACGGGTTGTGTTGGTGCGGACAAAAATGGATAGGCGATAAATTAGTTGAACCAGAGCCACTCGCTGATTTACAAGACATATCGACGAATAAATCAGACAAGTCATCTGATTGATGAAAAAACTTTATTTTAAAAAAATCATGCAGCATCGCGCTAAGCATTTATTTTTTCAACTTCATTGGTTTTTACTATTATTAGTAAGCATTACTTTTGCTGTCGCTTCTCACGAATCCTATGCTCAAGCAGCAATTTCTACAAATAAGCAATGTGAGTATGTCGTTTTAAAAACAGGCCATCCAGATGGAATTTTGAAGCAATACTGCAATCGGCAGATTGCAAAAATTATGGGTTGGCAAGGTGCTGCATGGTTGGATAGAGCAGAGCGCGAATCAGAGGAAAGAACTGATCAATTAATCGACATATTGAATTTAAAGCCCGGCATGATTGTTGGTGATATAGGCGCAGGAACTGGCCGACTTAGTTTATTGATGCTAGATCGTATTAAGCCACATGGTCAGATGTGGGCTGTGGATGTGCAAGCAGAGATGGTTGAGCGATTGAAAGGGATTGCCCAAAAATATCCCAAGAATCAATTTAACGCAAAACAATCGACTGCGTTTTCACCTGAATTGCCAGATGCGATCTTAGACATGGCGATTATGGTCGATGTTTATCATGAGCTTGAATATCCACGAGAATTTCTTGAGGCTTTGATGCTAGCCGTTAAGCCAGGTGGATTAATTGTATTTGTTGAATATAGGGCGGGCGATCCCAAGGTGCCGATTAAACGCTTACATACAATGACAGTTGCGCAATTAAAAAAAGAAGCGAGTGATGGTGGTTTGGTTTTTGAAAAAGTCGTGTCGGATTTGCCTTGGCAAGACGTTGTGTTTTTTCGTAAGCCACCGGCTATAAAAAAATAGGTGAGTTGGGTTGGGTTGGTTTTAAGTGAAATCTACTAGTATCTGGCATTGATAAGGTGTTGCACGCTGCTGGATGCTGAGTCTATTAAAATATAGTCAAATTAGTTTGTAAAATTTATCTCAAAATTTGTCTCTAAGGAGAAGAAATGAATGATGAGCGTATGACAAATATCTCTCACGATACTAGAACGGCAAGTGGAGATAAAGGAATCGATAGTGAAGATGAAAAAATAAAGCTTGAACGTTTGATTCGTGAGAATTTAGAAAAAATCAAAACCAGTACTCGTCAAGCTCAGAGCGACGAAGAAATTGAGCCGCCCAATAAACTTGTTTCGATTCTGACAAAAATTATTTGGTTTTTTGTTCTCTGGAGCATCTTACATTTTCTATTTGCTTAGATTAGCAAATTATCAGCCTAGCAAATGATGCGAATGTAAAATCATGAAAATAGAAAAAAACTTAAACTTAAATGAATTCTTTAGCTAATTTAATAAAATTAAAATTATTTTTAGTAATTTTAATTTTTATGAATAGTCCTATGCATGCGGATCCTCTTAAGGACTATCTGTGGACTAACCGTGTCATTATTACGTTTTCAAATTCTGCATCGAATAAAGAACGTCTTTTACTGAATCAACAGATTGATGCAGAAAAATGTGAATATAGATTGAGAGATTTGGTGCACATTGATTTGATTAAGGGCTCAGACGATTACGAGCGCTTAAGGCATAAATTTGGAATAGCAGATCATCCGGAATTTAAGCTACTGCTAATAGGGAAAGATGGAAAAGAAAAATTAAATACAAATAGTGGCGATTTGAAGGCTATCTTCGCAGTAGTGGATAGCATGCCTATGCGCAAGAAAGAAATGCATAGCTCAAAATGCTTATCAAAAAATAATAAAGAGCATTAAGTCTAGTTACTTTTATACAAACTTTAATTCAACATCGCCTAAATTTTTAAACGCAGCTTTGAATACATCGCCTTTGTGCGTAGCTTGAGCTTTAGTCAAACCGCCAGTCATGATGATTTGATCAGCTTTCAGATAATCACCTTGAGCAATAAGACGATTAGAAAGCCAAATTAAGGCATGTAATGGATTTCCCATGCAATCAGAAGCCAATCCACTAGCAAGGTGTTGATTCGAGCAATGCAATTCAACACTGACGTCAGCTAAAGAAACAAGGTTTGATAAATTCATAGGCTGACCAGTAATAAATCTAGCACTGGAACTACTATCAGCTATGTTATCAATCAAAGTAAATTGATAGTTGTGATATCTCGTATCTACCACTTCTAATGCCGGCATTACTGCGCCCACATAGTTTTGAATATCATTGATCTCAGTTAATTGCGAACGAATATCTTTGCCTATCAAAAAAGCTATTTCCGGTTCAATCAGCGGATGAATAAGTTCGTCTCTGCTTAACTGCGCGGATACAGAGCTTGCATCAATCCATTGGTTGCGAAGTAGGGTGCCATAATTTGGTTCTGAAATCTTCATTTGCTCGCGCATCGCAGCGCTGGTATAGCCCAATTTATAGCCAATGATCGGCTGTCCCGAACGCTTAATATTTATTTCCTGAATCTGATAGGCGTCTTGCGTAGTCAGATCAGTAAATTGACCAGAAATTAAATCGATTGTTTGGCCAGTTTGTTGCGCTTGAAATAAAAGCGCAGCGCTTTGTTGGATTGAGGATTTCATTTATCTATTTTTGAGTTGTTTTCATTACTAGCTCAGGGCTGGCCGGCTGATTGAGAAAGCAAACAGGCTAATTTGGTCAACTGCATTTCAGCCAAATAATTAGTTCTATAGCAGCTATCATTTCTATAAACAAAAATCAATTAATGATCTTGCATAATAGTTAATCTCAAGTGTCAATAAATGACTTTGAGTATTGTTTGAATTAAAAAAATAGAAAGATTAATCGTCATACTATGTATTAAAAATATAACGAAATTGTAACCAAAAAATCAGAGAAATCTATAAAATTATTATTGGGCATGGTGCTCAAATAATTTTAAGAAAGGTTTGTGATGAAAAAAACTATTCAATTATTGATTACCACTTTATTCTTTACCTTAGCTTCAACGGCAGTTTTAGCTAACGATAAAGGTGTTGATACCAAACAAATTTTCAGTAATGACAAAGCCTCTGGAGTTATTATTACTATGCAGCCAGGTGCATCTCTTCCAAGTGTGGCCAGACCTGGCGCTAGAGCAGTCTATTTTATAAAAGGCGGTAAATTAGAGCGCATTTACGCTGACGGTAAAATTGTAAAAAAAGAATATAAAGATGGTGAAACCGCATTCCTAGATAAACCTGAAGATCAAGAAGCTTATGCAATCAAAAATGTAGGTAAAAGTGTTTTCAAAGCTTACACTGTAACTATTAAATAAATTAATTGTTGAAAGTCCTTGATGAATAAGTCGAGGACTTTCTTATTTAATGACTGTGTGATTTGCTGAAAGCTTGCGACTAGCTAAGTTCTAGCTAAAATTATTCTAACTAGCTATAAATAAATTTTTTGTAGCAAAGTGACTAAAGTTTGAACTTGGTTTGGTGTAAGTTTAGATCCAACGTTCATTTCGAGTTCTTTGGCGGTTACTTCGGCCTCCATCATAAGAGCTTCTCCTTCATCAGTAGGATGTATACCGACAGCTCGCCCATCGTGAGGGTGTGGTTTACGCTCAATGAGTCCGCGCGTTTCAAGTATCTGAATCAGTCCCACTAAATTTGGCGGCAAAATGTTAAGCGCTGCACACAATTGTCTTGATGTCACACCTGGGTTATGAACTACAACGGACATCACTGAGAACTCTACAGGCTTTAAGTCATAAATCGCCATCTGCTCTAAGAATTCTCCTATCACAGCTAAGGCAGCACGTCGCGCATTGTAGCCAATTAAGCTTTCGAGGTAACTAGTATCGACTTCATCGACTGCTGGTACAGTTTTTTTCATGGGTCTTGGAATAATTTTTTTGATGATCTTATGAAGCTATGTTTTTTTATTTTTTGGCTGCGCCTAAATAAGTATCGATCACTCGTGGGTCTTCTGCTAATTTTGATGCTTCGCCTTGCAAACTAATTTCACCCATCTCAAGTACATATCCATAGTCTGCTACGGCAAGAGCCGCTCTCGCATTTTGTTCAACTAAAACAATAGATACACCTGTTTGACGAAGCATTTCTATGATGTTGAAAATTTCTTTGACGATCAGAGGAGCTAAACCTAAGCTGGGTTCGTCTAACATTAATAGTGAGGGACGCGACATAAGTGATCGACCTACTGCTAGCATTTGTCGCTCACCACCAGATAAAGTGCCGGCTTCTTGTGATCTACGTTCTTTCAAGCGTGGGAATAAATCGAAGATATCATCAATACGACTTCGCCATTGCGTATTACCTAGACGCATTTGACGATAACCACCTAGCATTAAATTATCTTCTACTGTCATTGTGCTAAACAGTTCACGATTTTCTGGCACCAATGAAATGCCTTCTAATACACGCTCTTCCAATGTTAATTCGTTGATGGACTGGCCATTCAATTCGATCATACCCTCAGAAGGCTGGACGCCCATTAAACAATTGAGTAATGTTGACTTACCAGCACCATTCGGTCCAATCACCGTGATTACATTGCCTTTTGCTAAATCTAAATTGAGTCCGTGTATCACCTGTGCTTTGCCATAGCTAGCACGTAGTTGTTTAACATTCAGAATGGGTGGTGTCATGTTAGTGCTCCATGCCTAAGTAGGCTGCACGAACAGCAGGACTTGCTTGAATTTCTGATGGAGTTCCTTGCGTAAGTAGGGTACCAAATTCCATCACCACTAAATGATCACAGACGTTCATTACTAAATCCATGTCATGCTCTACAAGCAAAATACTCATCCCCTCGTTTTTTAATTGGCGAAGAATCTTGATGAGTTCTTGTTTTTCTTTATGGCGCAGACCGGCTGCTGGCTCGTCAAGTAATAGAAGCGCAGGATCGCAGCAAAGAGCGCGCGCAATTTCCATTAATCTCTGCGGACCCATTGCTAAATTTCCGGCTAATTCATGTAAATACTGTCCCATACCAATTCGCTCTAGTTGTTGTTGAGCCTCTTTCATGAATCGTTGCTCTTCATTTTTGTTAGTTCTCAGCATTGAAGAAATGACATCGCAATGACCTCGTGTATAAGCACCTAAAGCTACGTTTTCTAAGACCGTCATGTCGTTAAGCATTTTGACGTGCTGAAAAGTACGTGCCATACCTTGACGTGCAATCACTCTTGAGGGTGCGGCTGAAATATCTTGGCCTCTATAAAACACTTGACCGGTGGTTTTAGGCATCACGCCGGTAATCAAGTTAAAGGTTGTAGATTTTCCAGCGCCATTGGGACCAATGAGTCCTACAATTTGACCGGCATGAATATCAAAACTGATGTCGTTGACAGCAGTCAGTCCACCGAACTGTTTACGAATTTTTTCAACCTTCAATACCAACTCACCCAACGCTGGTTTGGTTCTAGTGCTTAAAGGTTTTGCATCATGCCAATCTATTTTGCGAGGTGGGCGGGGTAGTTTGTTTGCCACTAAAGACCATATGCCATTCGGTAAATATTTGAGAACTAAAACCATGGCAATACCAAAGACAATCACTTCATAACTACCACTTGTTCCAATCAATGCAGGAAGAGCTACTTGTAGATAATCATCTAATAGTTTGATAAGACCCGCACCAACAAAGGCACCCCATACATAACCCACACCACCAATTACCGCCATAAACAAATACTCAATTCCCATCTTTAAGCCAAATGCAGAAGGGTTCACAGTTCGCTGAAAGTGAGCCATCAACCAACCTGCTACTGATGCAAAAAGTGCTGCAATTAAAAAGATTGTGACCTTGTAGCGAAAGGTATTGATTCCCATAGCTTCAGCCATCAGTGAGCCAGCTTTGAGAGAACGAATAGCACGACCTGCTCGAGAGTCCAATAAATTTATCAATGCAATCGCACTTGTAATCAAGATGGCCCAAGTGAGCACAAAGAACATACGACCCTGACCAATATCAACGCTACCTAGCGATAAACTTTTGAGACCTAGTAAGCCATCGTATTTTCCTAGCTCGTCTAAATTGCCCATGAGGTAATAAAGCGATAAGCCCCATGCAATAGTGGCGAGTGGTAAATAGTGTCCAGACATGCGCAATGTGATGGTACCTATTACCAATGCACTTATAGCGGTAAGGCCTAGTCCAATAAATAGTGTGATCCAGGGCGAGATGCCTGTGTTTAAGGTGAGCCACGCAGTTGTGTAGGCACCAATACCTACAAAGGCTGCTTGACCAAAGGAAGTGAGACCACCCACACCAGTGAGTAGAACCAAGCCCAAACACACCAACGCATACAGACCTATGTAGTTGAGTTGAACAATCCAGAAGTCGGGTAAGGGCAAGAGTGCAATAACGGGAATTGAAACTGCAAGTAAAGATATAAATAATTTTTCTTTGTTCATATCAGTGCTCCTCATCGGAATAGCCACTGCGTAAAGAACGAATGATTAAGATGGGCAGTATCAAAGTGAAGACGATCACTTCTTTAAATGCGCTAGCCCAGAATGCTCCAAAGGCTTCAATGATGCCTACTAAAAGTGCTCCCAACAGTGCACCTGGATAGCTTGCAAGCCCAGCGATGACGGCTGCCACAAAACCTTTTAGACCAATTAAAAAACCAGAGTCGTAAAACACAGTCGTAGTGGGACCAATCAATAAACCTGATAAGGCACCGATTAAGGCAGCCATCAAAAATACAAGTTGGCCAGATGTATGGCTAGTGATACCCATTAGACGAGCACCAGTGCGATTGACCGCTGTAGCGCGTAAAGCTTTACCGCTTAATGAGCGTTCAAAATAAAGCCATAACATCACGATGAGTGCCAAGGTTGAGATCAGAATAATGATCGCTTGACCAGATAACGTGACTGAACCGATTGCAAAGCGATCATCCCAAAATGATGGATTGCGAAAGCCTTCTGCACCAAAAAATAATAAACCGAATCCGGTCATTGCAAAATGCACTCCGACCGAAACGATAAGTAAGACTAATGGGGTTGCATCCTCTAAGGATTGGTAGGCAACGCGGTAGATCAATGGGCCAAAGGCTGTCACGATGGCTACACTTATTATTGCCTGCAACCATAATGGGAACATTTGTGGTGCTACCCAAATAGTAGTAAGTGATATGAACAATGGAAAAACAAGTATCTTGAAAGCGGAACGAACAGCGCGTGATACATTGTGGTGATGCCGCCAGCATGCAATCAACTCTATAAATGCAGCCACGAAAGCAAGAATTAATAGCAACCAAACAGTGCCTGGTGTTTTACCAGATTGAAGCATAGCCAGAGTTAAAGCACCGTAGGCTACAAATTCTCCCTGAGGGATAAAGATCACACGCGTGACCGTGAACACTAATACGGTTGCTAATCCCAATAGGGCATAGATAGCGCCATTAGTGATTCCGTCTAATAGAAGAATACTGGCGATAGAGAAGTCCATGAAATTTCCGATTTAAAAACACAACTTGCAACGGACGAGTTCTATTTCAAAGAACGTCACCCACATCGAGCGAGTGTGATTTTTATTCAACCTTGAACTTACCATCTACTACTTTGGTCATTACGCCAGTTTCTATTGTGTATCCCCAATGGTCTGTAGGTGTCCAGTTCATCACGCCGTGTGCAAACACAGTACGTCCCATTGTTTCCAAGCTGTCTCGAATAGCACTCCGAAATTCAGCTGTACCAGGCTTGGCTTTTTTCAGTGCTAAAGGAATGGCTTTCTCCATTGCGACTTGGAAGTCATAGGCATGACCTGCAAATTGATTACGTGAGTTGGCGCCAAATTCATTTTCAAATTTCTGAACAAAATCTAAAGCTAACTTTTTAGATGGATGATTGTCAGGTAATTGATCAC
>JAIXOW010000131.1 GCA_027486615.1 Oxalobacteraceae bacterium
CAACTATTGTTTTCTTAGTCCGCAAAGGTAATCCTAAAGGCATTAAAGATTGGAGTGATCTTGCGAGACCTGGCATTGCTGTCATCACACCTAATCCAAAAACTTCCGGTGGCGCCCGTTGGAATCACATCGCTGCATGGGGTTATGCACTCAAACAACCAGGTGGCAATGAAAAAACTGCACAAGAATTTTTAACTAAGATTTATAAAAATGTCCCTGTGCTCGATTCAGGCGCACGTGGATCAACCACTACTTTCATTGAGCGTGGCATAGGTGATGTTTTAGTTACTTGGGAAAACGAAGCGCTACTCGCCATCAAAGAACTGGGACCAGAAAAAGTAGAAATAGTATCGCCTTCTATCAGCATCTTGGCTGAACCACCTGTTGCTGTGGTTGATAAAGTAGTTGATCGTCGTGGCACACGCAAAGTAGCTGAAGCCTATTTGCAATTCCTCTACACCGACGAAGGACAAGAAATCGCAGCGCAGAATTATTACCGTCCTATCGATGAAAAAATTGCTAAGAAATATGCCACCCAATATCCAAAACTAAAACTCTTCACGATAGAAGAAGTTGCAGGTGGATGGAATAAAGCACAAAAAACACATTTTGCTGATGGCGGCATCTTTGATCAAATTTATGCGCCTTCTAGATAAGTTTTATTTGCTGAGCTAGAACTAAAGGAAAAAAATCATGAAATGGATAAATAAAAATAAACAAGCTCTACTCGCTGCCACCTTATTAGCCACACTCGTCAGTAGCGTCTTTCCTGCTTATGCAAACGATAAAGAAGAAATTGAAAGATTGCGTGCATTGATACAAGAGCTAGATCAAAGAGTTCGTGTCTTAGATCGTAAACAAGAAATCGCAGCAGATGAAGCAGCTGCCAAACAAAAAGCGACACCCGTTGTTACAGCGAGTGATAAAGGCTTTGGCATTAAATCTTCAGATGGTCAATTCGAATATAGATTAAGAGGCTTGGTGCATTTGGATTACCGTTCATTTGGTGGTGAAGCCTATCCTTCTGCAGTGAATGGATTTTTAGCTCGCCGTATACGTCCGACTTTTGAAGGCACCGTCTTTGGTAAGTATGGGTTTAGATTTACTCCTGAGTTTGGTGAATCTGGTGATGGTACATCTAATAGATCGCGCGTAATTGATGCTTTTTTAGATGCACGTCTTGACCCAGCTTTCCAAATCAGATTTGGTAAACAAAAACCTGTCGTTGGTTTAGAACGTTTACAAAGTGGATCCGATATTAAATTTATTGAACGCAGCCATGTTAGTAACAACATCCTACCCAATCGAGATCTCGGCGTTACTATCTCAGGTGATGTGCTGGGAAAAAAACTAAACTATGCGGTTGGATTATTTAATGGCGTTGTAGATGGCGGCGAAAGTACTACTGCACAAGACACCAATACTGGCAAAGATCTCACTGCTCGTCTGTTTGCGACACCGTATTTAGGTACGGATAGTAAGTTAGCAGGATTAGGTTTTGGTGTGGCAGTAACGAATGGAAATACCAGGAATAATTCGCTTGTATCTTATAAAACACCAGGACAAGCGAATAGTTTTTTTGCCTATGCTAGCGGAACACAGAGTAATGGCAATCGTAACCGAGTCAGTCCTCAGGCTTATTTCTATTCAGGTCCATTCGGTTTATTAACAGAATATGCAGTCGTCAATCAAGAAGTAACTAGTACGCTAGGACAAAATAAACTCAAAAATGATGCATGGCATATTTCGACTTCTTACTTATTAACAGGTGAAGATGCCTCCTTTAGAGGTGTTAAACCTTATAGCCCATTTAAATCTGGTAGTGATGGTGGATGGGGTGCATTTGAATTAGTCGGACGTTATCAAGAAGCGAATATTGATCCAAATGCAGTAACTTTTCGATCAACTACTGCCGGTGTTAATTATGCTCTAAATGCTAGCTCTTGGTTAGTCGGTCTCAATTGGTATTTGAATGAAGATGCAAAATTTGCTGTTAACTATGAGCGTACTGACTTTTCGAAAGGTACTCTCAACGGCAAACAAGAAAACTTTCTCGTAGCACGTTATCAATTAGCTTTTTAAGACTGTAATTTTTTACTCTCCTCGATGTACTTAAGCCGACCCTCGTGGTCGGCTTTTTCTTTGATGAGTTTACGGACGATTACGCTGCGCTAATCGTCCCTACGGATTGTTGTTATTTGAAATTATTCAGATGGTGTTTTATTAAACCCTTCCATCCATAAAAAAATTCAGATGGTGTTTTATTGAACCCTTCCAGCCATAAAAAAATTGTGATTTTGTAGGGACGATTAGTGCAGCGTAATCGTCCGAACAATTTCAAAAAACACAAATTCGTAGCAAGAATGGTAGGGCGCAATGCATTGCGCCGAATGAAATCTCTATTTATCCCCTGCGACGCAATACATTGCGCCCTACTCTTAAAAATATGAGTAGGAAGAAAAATTTCAACAACCACCCATCCCTATTCCAACCTCCTTTATTTGAAATTCTTCTAAGTACATGCCGAAATATTCGTTTTAATCATAAGCAAGCAATGACATCATGCGGAGCTTATTCGTTTCAATGTCTTCGAGGCAAGTTATGTCGTTGTCAGCCCCAATTGTTAATAATTCAGCAAGAGTTGGCAGGGTTATTCCTGGTTTTCATCTCTCGTTAGGCTTTACGCTGCTGTATTTAAGTCTGATTGTCTTGATTCCATTGTCGGCGGTGGTGATCAACACGCTGAGCATGACATGGGAAGCATTTTGGAAAGCGGTTACCTCACCACGCGTAGTCGCTTCTTATCAATTAAGTTTCGGCGCCTCTTTAATTGCCGCTTTAATTAATTTGTTCTTCGGTACGATCTTGGCTTGGGTGTTGGTGCGCTATCAGTTTTTCGGTAAAAAAATTCTTGATGCCTTAGTTGATTTACCTTTTGCACTG
>JAIXOW010000061.1 GCA_027486615.1 Oxalobacteraceae bacterium
CAGCACTCGCATCCTGATGTGCTACAACGCATGAAGCGACCTGCAAATGGTGAAAAAAATATTGAACGCATACGCGCATGGCGTGATCGTTGTCCTGATATCACCATACGTTCTACTTTCATAGCGGGTTTCCCCGGTGAGACTGAAGCTGAGTTTCAACATCTGCTCGATTTTTTACAAGAAGCACAAATCGACAGATTAGGATGTTTCGCTTATTCACCGGTTGATGGTGCAACTGCAAATGCTATAGAAAATCCTGTACCGGAAGAAGTGCGTGAAGAGCGTCGTGGTCGTGTGATGGAATTACAAGAATCGATTTCTAAACAGCGCATGCAATCCAAGATAGGAAAAAAATATAAAGTCTTGATTGATGCTGTGGATAAGAATGGAGCAACCGCTCGTTCAGCTGCAGATGCACCTGAGATAGATGGTGTGGTCTATGTGAAATTACCTTATGCACCAGATCGTAAGTTAAAAGTAGGTGAATTCATAGAAGTGACAGTGACTGCAGCGGATGCGCATGACTTATGGGCGCATGCAGACTAAATAGGTGGGTTAGTCATGACGAAAAAGAAATCGCTACAAACACTGTTAACCACCACGGATTACAAACCACCAGTTGGTTTTGCGGCATTCCCCACCGCTATACATCATGCATCAACAGTCTTGTTTAAAGATGTTGCAGCACTACGGGCTCGTAACTGGCAAGATAAAAATGCCTACACCTATGGACTGCATGGCACACCCACCACATTTACCTTAGAAGCCAGACTGGCTGAGATAGAAGGTGGCACGCATTGTTTGTTAGCGCCAAGTGGTTTAGCAGCAATCGCTATGATTGATTTTGCTTTATTAAAAACGGGTGATGATGTTCTCATTCCAGAGAATGTATATGGTCCAAATCGTGAATTAGGTAATTGGCTTGCTAAAGATTTTGGTATCGCTGCTCGTTACTATGATCCCTTGATAGGCGAGGGCATAGCAGAGCTCATTCAAGACAATACGCGTTTGATTTGGACCGAAGCACCGGGTTCAGTTTCTATGGAAATGCCTGACATACCTTCTATTTGTCGTGCTGCGCATGCACGAGGTGTGTTGGTGGCATTAGATAATACGTGGTCTTCAGGTTTAGCATTTCGCGCATTTGATCATGATGTGGATGTGGTGATGCAGGCGCTGACTAAATATCAATCTGGTGGTTCTGATATTTTAATGGGTGCAGTCATTACGCGAGATAAATCTATTCATCAAAAAATCGAGTTAGCACATATGCGACTTGGCATGGGTGTTTCAGCGGATGATGTGTATTTAGTACTGCGTGGACTATCAAGCATGAAACTACGCTTTGAAGCGCATGACGCAGGTGCTCGTGTAGTTGCTAATTGGTTGAAATATAGAGATGAGATTGCGCATGTTTTGCATCCGGCTTTTCCAGAATGCCCAGGACATGAAATCTGGAAGCGCGACTTTACTGGTGCTGCAGGATTATTTTCTGTGATCTTTAATGAACGTTATTCCGAAGCACAAACCGATGCTTTTATAGATGCATTACAGTTATTTAAAATCGGTTATAGCTGGGGTGGGGCGAATAGTTTGTGTGTGCCGTATCGTATGCAAACCATGCGTCAGCAATGGACACAAGCAGGGCAGTTAGTTCGATTAAATATAGGACTAGAAGATCCGCAAGATTTAATCGCGGATTTAGAGCAGGCATTGCGCGTGCTAAATTGAGTTTTGAAAAAAATATTTGATTAGTTCTTAATCAAATATATCTTAGTCAAAGATGTCTTATTCAAACATATCTTAGTCAAACATAAATAAGACACCATCTAAGCCCACAAAATTCAGTGCTACATCTGCTTGAGCACGCACTATCGGTTTGGCACGAAACGCGACGGACAATCCAGCTACTGACATCATTTCTAAATCATTCGCGCCATCACCCATCACAATCGCAGCTGAAGTCGGCATACCCAATGCTTGTGCTTGTAATTCTACTGTGTGGCGTTTTTCAGAGGCATCAATGATAGGGCCTATGACACGACCAGTGAGTTTGTCATCTTTGATTTCAAGTTCATTAGCGCGAGCAAGATCAAAGGTAAGTTGTTGACGTAGTCTGTCAGTGAAAAAAGTAAAGCCTCCAGAGACTAAGACGGTCTTTAAACCTGCAGCTTGTGCGCCAGCTAATAATTCATTGGCACCTAAAGAGAGTAAGAGTCTTTCATCAAACACTTGCTGTAGTGCTGAGGCTTCTAAGCCTTTGAGTAGGGCTACACGCTGGGTCAAGCTTTCACGAAAATCTAACTCTCCACGCATGGCTGCTTCAGTAATGGCGGCTACTTCATTCTTTAAGCCATGTATATCTGCGATTTCATCGATGCATTCAATGGTAATGAGAGTGGAGTCCATGTCCATGACTAACAGCTTAAAGTCAGAGAGTTTTTTATCTTCCTGCATGAAGCTGTAATCTAAGCCCGATTGCAGACAAAGCGTTGCTACTTCTGAGAGCACTGTTGCTGAAGTTGAGACACCATCGCAACGTACTACTTTTTTACTCAGTGTCGTAATCGATTGTGCCGATACTAGATCCGCAATTTTTTTTACGATCTCTGGTTGGACTGTTAAGCCTTGCAAAATAAGCTTCATAGTTTTTTGTAATTTACGCTGCTAACGCACGTATCGTTGTTTTGATTTGTGTCACACGGGTAGCAAGGTCTGGCATGGTTGCGGTGAGTCGCAATTTATCTTGGCCAGATAGTTTAATATGACGATTTTTTTGTATGAGGTCGATGATGCGCATAGGATCAATGGGCGGCTTAGGTTCAAACTGCATGACCAAGGCTTCATTGTGCGCTTCAATTTTAATGATGCCAACTTCTTTGGCAGAGATGCGTAGCCTATGTGTTTCTATTAAGGCTTTAACAGCATCAGGTAATTTACCAAAACGATCGATTAATTCTTCTTGTAAGTCGCTAATGCTATCTTGTAGCTCACAATTGGCTAAGCGTTTATAGATAGAGAGTCTTTCATGTACGTCACCACAAAAATCAGCAGGTAATAAAGCGGGTACATGTAAATTAATTTCTGTGGTAGTGATGAGTGGTGCTGCCAAATCTGGCTCTTTACCACTTTTAAGTGATTTAACGGCAGCATTCAACATATCGGAATAGAGTTGAAAACCTATCTCTGTCATTTCTCCAGATTGATTGTCACCTAACACTTCACCAGCACCACGGATTTCTAAATCATGCATGGCGAGATAAAAGCCACTGCCTAATTCTTCCATTTGTTGAATTGCATCTAGTCTGCGTTGCGCTTGCTTGGTGAGACCATGTACATCATGCACGAGTAAATAAGCATAAGCCTGATGATGCGAGCGTCCTACGCGACCTCGCAATTGATGGAGCTGTGCTAAACCAAAACGATCAGCTCTATGCATGATGATGGTGTTCGCACTTGGTACATCAATACCGGTTTCAATAATAGTGGTACAGAGCAGCACATTAAAGCGTTGCGCTACAAAATCACGCATGACTTTTTCTAGATCGCGTTCATGCATCTGTCCATGTGCAATCGCGATACGGGCTTCTGGTAAGAGTTCTTCTAATTTTGCACGTCGGTTTTCAATAGTTTCCACTTCATTGTGTAGGAAATAAATTTGTCCACCACGTTTTAATTCACGTAAACAAGCTTCACGTATGACAGATTCAGATTCACTACGCACAAAAGTTTTAATGGCGAGTCGTTTTTGTGGGGCAGTCGCGATGATGGAGAAATCACGTAAACCTTCTAGTGCCATACCTAATGTGCGTGGTATCGGTGTTGCTGTGAGAGTTAATACATCGACTTCAGCACGTAAAGCTTTCAAGGCTTCTTTTTGGCGCACACCAAAGCGGTGTTCTTCATCGATGATAACTAAACCTAAGCGTGAAAATTTAATATCTGGTGACAGCAATTTATGCGTGCCGATCACAATATCGAGCGTGCCTTCTGCCATGCCTTTTAGAGAGAGTGTGATTTCTTTACCGCTTCTAAAGCGGGAGAGTTCAGCAATTTTTACAGGCCAGTCTGCAAAGCGATCGGCAAAAGTTTGAGCATGTTGTTCTGCGAGTAGGGTAGTGGGCGCTAAAATAGCGACTTGTTTGCCACCCATGACGGCAACAAATGCAGCACGTAATGCAACTTCGGTTTTACCAAAACCGACATCACCACAAATCAGTCTATCCATAGGACGACCGGATGTCATGTCACTAATGACATTCGTAATCGCAGCCTGTTGGTCTATTGTTTCTTCAAAACCAAAGCTCTCTGCAAAGGCTTCATAATCATGCGCAGAATATTCAAATGCATGGCCTTGGCGTAGAGCTCTGCGTGCATACAGATTGAGCAATTCTGCTGCAGTGTCACGCACTTGCTCTGCAGCGCGACGTTTGGCTTTTTCCCATATGCCAGAACCAAGTGCATGAAGTGGGGCGTCATCTGGTGATGCACCTGAGTAGCGTGAGATCACATGGAGTTGTGAAACGGGCACATAGAGTTGTGCTTCTTTTGCATATTCAAGATGTAAAAATTCTGTTTCACCTTCACCCATGTCCATGCTGATTAAGCCATGATAGCGACCTATGCCATGATTCATATGCACAACTGGATCACCGATTTTTAGTTCGGAGAGATCGCGCACCATGGATTCAACTTGCGTTACACCTTCTTGTTTACGCCGTCCTGTGCGACGCACAGTGACAGCATAGAGCTCGTTTTCTGTGACGAAAGCGATATTAGCGAGTTCATCAGATAGCTGACAACCTTCATGCAAAGGTGCTACGCACAGCATGAGTTTTTCATCCGAGGCGATGAAGTCTTGTAGGCTGTCTGCTACTGGTAAGGACAGATGGTATTCATGAAAATACTGCTGTAAGGTTTCACGTCGTCCATTTGACTCCGCACAAATCATTACGCGCTTATCAGTTTGCGTAAGATAGATACGTAAATTAATTAGTGGATCATCTGCACGTCGATTAACTGTGATGTTGGGTAAGGGTGTGGATAAGGAAGAGGCGGCATCTTTATCATGAATGATCCAACGACCATAGGGTTTGGCTAAGGTGAAAAAATCTTCATCATTGAGAAAGATAGATTCTGGTGGCAATAAAGGTCGTTCACGATCTGATTTTAAAAATCCATAACGTGAACGTGTATCAGACCAGAAGCGTTGTATGGTGTTATCGATATCGCCGACTAAAGCAAACGTGGCATCTTTAGGTATGTAATCAAATAAGGTTGCAGTGTGTTCAAAAAACAGCGGTAGATAATATTCTATGCCTGCAGATGCGATGCCACTACCTATGTCACGGTAAATATTCGTTTTTGAAGGATCACCTTCAAACACCTCACGCCAGCGTCCACGAAATGCGCTGCGTGCTGCTTCATCCATAGGGAACTCACGCCCTGGTAATAAGCGAACTTCTCGTACTGGATACAGTGAGCGCTGGGTATCGGCATCAAAGGTACGTATAGTTTCTATGGTGTCGCCAAATAAATCGAGCCGATAAGGCAGCGCTGAGCCCATAGGGAAGAGATCAATCAAACCACCACGTACTGAATATTCTCCAGGTGACATGACTTGTGTCACATGCGAGTAACCAGCTAAAGTTAATTGCGATTTAAGTTTCGCTTCATCAAGCTGTTCACCTTGTTTGAAAAAGAAAGTGTAAGCAGCGAGGAAAGAGGGTGGACCCATGCGTAATAAAGCAGTGGTAGCAGGAACGATTAAGACATCGCATTGTGCATGTTGCACTTCATGCAGCGTTGCTAAACGTTCAGAGACTAAATCTTGATGCGGAGAAAACGCATCATAAGGCAGTGTTTCCCAATCGGGTAAGAGATGACAGCGTAGGGCTTGTTCATCACCACTACCAAACCACTGCATTTCAATTAGCAGTCTTTGTGCATCAATCGCGTTTGCCACCACCACGACCAGCATGTTGTTATTCGCTTTAATAGCGCGTGCTGCTTCAGCCAAGACATAGGCATCCGCTGCGCCATGTAAGGCGGGCAGAACAAATCGGGTTCCAGCTTTGGGAAGTAAGCGTTTTGGATCAAAGGACATGGTGTGCTGACACAGCACTGTCATTTACGGATGTGGCAAATACTTGCATGAGGCCGCTTTAGGCCTCTCAACGCCGATCAAGGCTGCTTTTGTCCGCTGTGACAGTGATAAAGTAAGATAAGATTATAAATTAGTTCTCATGAGTTCTCCTTGCTAGTCTCTGAATTGTCTTGTGCTGGACTAATTTGATATGAGAACGCATCCCACTTTTCTATGAGTTGTATTGCATGAGTGTCCCTCGATTTATCGCTTTGATTCCTGCTGCCGGTGTTGGTGAACGTATGGGCACCTCCATGCCTAAGCAATATGCGCAGCTAGCAGGTAGGCCTATGTTGCAGCATGTGATGGAAACATTTTCTTCTTCATCCTTGATTTCACATACCTTTGTGGTGGTGAGTGCGAATGATGCCTATATCAGTGATTTGCCTGAATTGCCACGTACAACCATTCTAAAATGCGGAGGAGCGGCACGGCAGGACTCTGTCACGAATGGATTATTAGCGATTGGTTCTCAAACTGAAGATGACGATTGGATACTGGTGCATGATGCTGCGCGTCCTGGGTTGACGCATGATTTGCTCGACAAGCTGATTGCTTTTGTAAAGGATGATGCTGTGGGTGGTTTGTTAGCTTTACCTATGGTGGATACGATTAAGCGTAGTGATGGTCATGGTCGTTCTGAGATGACGGTTGAGCGATCGGCATTATGGTCAGCGCAAACTCCACAGATGTTTCGCTATGCGCAGTTGCTACAGGCATTACAGCAAGCGCAACAAGTAACTGACGAAGCAAGTGCAATCGAAGCCATGGGACATAGACCAAAGTTAGTTGAGGGTAGTGCCCGTAATTTCAAAGTCACCTTGCCCCAAGATTTATTATTAGCTGAGTTGATTTTTAAAGATCAAGGAATGTCATGAGTAGCACAACACCTTCATTGCCACCATTTAGAGTAGGACAAGGGTATGACTGCCATGCTTTAGTTCCTGGACGTTCACTCATTATCGGTGGTGTGACCATTCCTTATCACTTAGGCTTACTTGGTCATTCCGATGCGGATTTACTGTTGCATGCAATAACTGATGCTTTGCTCGGTGCTGCAGGCTTAGGTGACATAGGTAAGCATTTCCCAGATACCGATGCGCGTTATGCAGGCATTAATTCGCGTTTGCTTCTGTCTGAGACCGCACAACATGTGAGGCATGCGGGTTATGAAATAGGCAATATCGATGCAACGATTATTGCGCAAGCACCAAAAATGGCACCTCACTTGGCGCACATGGTGACAAATATTGCTGCTGATTGTGGCATCACTCCCGAGCAGATTAATCTCAAAGCCAAGACCAATGAAAAGCTAGGTTGGGAAGGGCGTCAAGAAGGCATGGCAGCACAGGTAATAGCGCTTATTTTTCGACCTTAGTTTTCAAATTAATAAAAATTGCATGTGTTAACTTGAAAATCTAGTCAAATATTGCAAGTTAGATAGTTAATCTCTTGATATAAAAAATTCTTCATTGTTTTTCTTAATCGACTAGATTGAGAATGACAATTTGAGCTTTTCCCTCCCACCCCCCACAATCACGCGTGAAACGGCTACTCATTAGTCGCTTTTCAGTCGCATTGGTTTGCTGACTGCTCGTATTACGAGGTTTACGCCTCGTTCTCTCGTCTTGATTTATTAGGAGATCACCATGTCGAAATTAAAAGGCTCAAAGACTGAAGCCAATCTGAAAGACGCATTTGCAGGCGAATCTCAAGCAAATCGTCGTTATTTATACTTCGCGAACAAAGCGGACATCGAAGGTCAAAAGGATGTTGCAGCATTGTTCCGTTCAACTGCTGAAGGCGAAACTGGCCATGCACACGGTCACCTCGAGTATCTCGAGCAAGTAGGTGATCCAGCAACTGGTCTGCCAATTGGTTCAGCACGTCAAAACTTGATGGCTGCAGTAGCTGGTGAAACACATGAGTACACCGATATGTACCCAGGCATGGCTAAAACTGCTCGCGAAGAAGGCTTTGAAGAAATCGCTGACTGGTTTGAAACTTTAGCTAAGGCAGAGCGCTCACACGCTAATCGCTATCAAAAAGCTTTAGACGCATTAGTCGACTAATTCTTTTTTCGCTCACTCTTCCCCGCTTGCGGGGGAGAGTTGTGGTGAGTGTGCTTACTTAATGGTTTAGCTAAGTACATTGACTACAACTCCTCTTTTCATTCCACTCATTCAGGACAAGTAACATGGCTGCTCGTGAAGGTAATCTTGAAGCTCCAACCCGTCATCCCTTAGATTGGGTCAGCGAGGATTTTTATAACGAAGAATCGCTCAACAAAGAGATGGAGCGTGTGTTCGATATTTGTCATGGATGCCGTCGTTGTGTATCGCTGTGCGGTTCTTTCCCTACGCTGTTTGATTTAGTGGATGAATCTCCCACCATGGAAATGGATGGCGTAGATAAGAAGGATTACATCAAGGTAGTGGATCAATGTTATTTGTGTGATCTGTGCTACATGACGAAATGTCCTTACACACCACCGCATGAATGGAATTTAGATTTCCCGCACTTGATGTTGCGTGCCAAAGCAGTGAAGTTCAAAAAAGGTGAAGTCTCAGCACGCGATAAGTTTTTATCTAACACTGACGGCTTAGGTATGTTGGCTGGTATTCCAGTGGTGACGCAAACTGTGAATGCAGTCAATAAATCACCGGCAGTACGTAGCATGATGGAGAGCGCTTTAGGTGTAGATAAAAAAGCGTGGTTACCTGAGTTTGCAACGACGAAGTTTCGTTCTGGTGCTGCAAAATCCAAAGCGCATCCTGTAAAAGATGGCAAGAACACACCCGGCAAAGTAGCGATTTATTCGACTTGCTACGTGAATTACAACGAGCCTGGCATAGGTCATGATTTGCTGGCTATTCTTGATCACAATGAAATCCCTTATGTGATGGTCGATAAAGAAGCGTGCTGTGGGATGCCTAAACTTGAGCAGGGTGATTTAGAAGGCGTAGCAGAGAAAAAAGAAATCAACATTCCACATTTGGCTAAATTAGCTAAAGAAGGTTACGCGATTCTCACGCCCGTACCATCTTGTACTTTGATGTACAAGCAAGAACTTCCACTGATGTTCCCACAATGTGCAGACACACAAATTGTGAAGGAAGCGATGTGGGATCCGTTTGAATATTTTGTGGTTCGCAATCGTGATGGATTGCTGAAGACAGATTTCTCTGAATCTTTAGGTCATGTGTCGTATCACATTCCTTGTCACTCACGTGTGCAAAATGTAGGACGCAAAACTGCGGAGATGTTGCAGTTGGTACCAGATACCAAACTCAATGTGGTTGAGCGTTGTTCTGGTCATGCAGGCACCTTTGGTGTGAAAAAAGAATTTCATGCAGTTTCTATGAAAATTGGTAAACCTGTTTTCAAAGCTATGGCCAATGATGAGCCGCGCTATATTTCTTCAGATTGTCAGTTGGCGGGACATCATATCGAACAGGGTATGGAAGAAGCAGGGTTGGCGCATGCAGAAATGGCCCATCCTTTAAGTTTGCTGCGTAAGGCTTACGGCATTTAATTTTTATTAAGGAAGACATTATGATTATTTCCCGTGATTCTCTGATGAGCTTAGAGGCTTATCACAAAGCTAGACCTGAGATGCGTAAGCAAATCATCGAGCATAAGAAAATTCGTACCGTACATCTCGGTAACCATATTTCTTTGTTATTTGAAGATGAATTGACTTTGCGCTATCAAGTGCAAGAAATGCTGCGTATAGAAAAAATCTTTGAAGATGAAGGCATACAGTCTGAGCTCGATGCTTACAATCCTTTATGTCCAGATGGAAGTAACTTCAAAGCGACGATGCTGATTGAGTATGGCAATGTTGCTGAGCGTCGTGTTGCTTTGTCTAAGTTAATCGGTGTAGAAGATAAACTGTTTATTCAAGTAGAAGGTCAGCCGCGTGTGTATGCGATTGCGGATGAAGATCTGGAAAGAGAAACAGAAGAAAAAACTTCAGCAGTGCATTTCGTGCGTTTTGAATTAACTGCACCAATGAAGTCGGCGTTAAAGAATGGTGCGCAAATGATGGTGGGATGTGATCATCCAAATTATCCTGCGCATATAGAAGAGCTACCTGTAGATACATTATCAGCGTTATTGAAAGATCTCAGCTAATACTCTGTAAGTAGTGATCAAAAAAATGCGACACTAGGTGTCGCATTTTTTATGATTGATTGGGTTTAACTTAGGCTTAACTTAGGCTGCGTCCAGATAGCCACATTTTCACTACTAATCCAGTAGGGTGATGATTGCTGAGTTCTAGTTTGCCTTGATGTCTTTGTATGATGCGGCTCACAATCGCAAGACCAAGTCCTGCACCACTAGCCTGACTACGCGCAGCATCCAAACGCGTAAAGGGTTGTAAAAGATAATTGAATTGATCTTCAGGTAAGCCAGTTCCGTTATCTGTTAACTCAATCAATATTTGTCCTGCTGTGATCTGACTACGTAAATTCAATTCTGCATATTGATGGTTGGCAGTTTTACCATAGCGCCTTGCATTCTCTATGAGATTATTTAACATACGAGAAATTTCAGTAGGATTACCCGTAGTGATTAAACCTTCAGCAATTTCAGAGTTGATGCGTATGTCCGCGCGTCTAGCTGCTTCGCTTGCGGTATTTTTTAATAAGGCAGTTAAATCAAATTCAGCATAATATTGTTGCTCAGGTGGTTTAGCGTAGTCTAAAAATTGCGCAATGATGGATTCCATCTGTGCTAAATCCGATTGCATACCTGACCGTGCTTCATCACTAAGCTTTGCCATCTCAACTTCTAACAGCATGCGTGCAATCGGTGTGCGTAAATCATGTGAAATACCTGCCAAAATCAAGGTGCGATCTGCTTCAATTCTTTCTAGATCGCGAGCCATTTGATTAAAGCTGATGTTGGTGTCACGAATTTCAACGGGGCCATCTTCAGGTAAGGG
>JAIXOW010000183.1 GCA_027486615.1 Oxalobacteraceae bacterium
TAAATCTGCGTAGCTTTTTTTGTTTTTGCAGATGTCTCTATAGACGATGGTGTTTAGGCATCACCCATTTGCGATTGCAGGTAGTTTTGCAGACCCACCCGATCGACTAGTTCGATTTGCGTCTCCAACCAGTCGATATGCTCCTCGGTGTCATCTAGGATATCTTGAAGCAGTTCACGTGACACAAAATCGCGCGCCTGTTCACAAGCTGCGATGCCTTCTTTCACTGTTTTCTGAGAGATCAACTCAAGTTGTAGGTCACAATTGAGAATCTCAGGAACGGTTTCGCCAACCATCAACTTGTGCAAAGCCTGCAAGTTGGGCAGTCCATCTAGCATCAGAACGCGTTCGATCAATCGATCGGCATGTTTCATTTCCCCGATAGATTCTTCGTACTCTTTCTTCCCGAGCTTCTCGAATCCCCAGTGGCGATATATGCGTGAATGCAGAAAGTATTGATTAATCGCTGTCAGTTCGTTGGTGAGCTGATCGTTAAGCAGCTTGATGACGTTTGGTTCGCCTTTCATGGATGCCTCTTGCAAAGAAAATAAGGTGCGTAATGTTAACTCAGCGTGCGTATTTTGTAATCAAGACAGATTCATTTTGTTAATGGGAATCATCTTCATTCGCACATACGTGCTTCAGCTCGAGAGAATTTTTTAGCTGCTGATCAAGTCGACTGACATGAACTGCTGAAAGGTGAGGGAAGTGATTCAACCTAAGGACTGTCTGTCTGATGAGTGCCTTGGTAGTTGGTGGGTGCAGAGGAGATTGGCGTGAACTTAAGCAGGGATGACCAGGCGTACTTCAGTAAGCTTGCTATCTTCTACATGCGCCCGCACTAAGGTCGTTGCAAACTCGTTGCACTTGCCACAGCAACTGCCCACGTTGAGTTGCTGTCGAATGTCTTCCATAGATTTGGCACCTTCATCAAGCGCACGGCGAATTGCTTTGTCGGAGACGTTATGGCATACGCAAACTATCATAGTGACACCCCTCCAGTGTGGGCTCGCCGCTTTGCTGAAAAGTACCTGCAAGCGAAAAGCCGTTAATTTGAATGAGAACAATTCGTATTTAGATTATTAGCGAATTATCACTGGAGTGCAAGCTTTTTTTAATGGTAGGTGAAAACCGGCGAAAACCCATGAAAACCCACAAAAACTCGCAAAAACCCCAAAGAAAAGTTTCTCCCTTAAAGTGGTGTACTAAAAAACTTAACATTAGGCATGAAGGATAAGGATGAATTATTGTGGGTATTTATTACCAAAAACACCAAAACTTTAATTCTTGAGTAGCTCGCAAAACATTTAAATTTATTTCCTAGTTGTTACAATTAAGAAATAATCTTATTGTCGTACTGCTGTTTAGGCGCCACTTTATTTTTCTAATCAAATTGAAGGAGACACCATGACCAGATACATAGCATCTTTGAAGACGGCTGCCCTAGTTTTGCTTAGCTTGATTACTCTTCCGTCAATCGCTGAAAACGTGAAGCCGCTACTTGCTAAGGACTTGATCGGACTAGCGGGCAAGCAAGGAATGATGCTTACAGTCGAATATGAGCCTGGTGCCTCGTCTACTAAACATAGGCACGACGCCCACGTTTTTGTCTATGTAGTTGGAGGCGCGGTGATGATGGAGGTTGACGGTGGTAAGGCTGTTACTCTGGGGCCAGGGGAGACATTTTATGAATCACCTAAAGATGTTCATAGTGTTTCTAAGAACGCAAGCGCAACTAAGCCTGCAAAGTTCCTTGTATTTATCGTCAAAGATAAAGATAAACCGCCAGTACTTCCGGCTCAATAAAACTAAGTTTGATCTTGGATTCGTTTAGTCCTTAGATTGTAGACTAGTCAATTCAGCCGCCCATGACGCAGCAGTTAGTAGTGGATATGCTACGCATGGCGCGGTTTAGGCAACGTCAAGAGTCAGGATTGATTCTTCATTGAGATCGCGTCAGCCAATACTGCTGCAGTCACTTGTTTCAATCGACGTTGAATGCATACGGCATGATTACTTCTTACCGCATGCGATATCCCATTCAGTTTTAACTAGCGAATTTGGAACAATTCGGTCCCATATCCATTCACTCTCTTTATATGTATCAGATAAAACAAGATCTCCAGCGCCCGTTGAACCAGAATACTGAAGCACTGAAATCATTGTCAATGTCTCATACTTGCAGTTAAAAGCTAAGAGTGATTTTGCTGATTTGTACCTACCGCCATCTGTATTAGTTCGCACCTCAGGGAAATCGTACATCACCCACATCTGTGCAGATAGGTCATTTATTTTTATCGTAGATTTATCGTGATAGTGAGTGACATCATATTCTTTACCCGTCATCTCCCACTTTGCCCAAGACATTGAGCAGATCATCATCAGTACAACAAAGAGTAGTCGTTTCATTGCAAACTTAATCCTTTAATTTGGTATTCAACTGGTCGGCCATCAGCTAGCGTTCAAGTTGCTGATGGCGATGCTTTTTATCCTAGCGAATTAGCGAGACCAGATCACTGGATATTTGGTGGACCCTTGAAGCGTTTTGACTCGCCCAATAGAAACCAGAACACAATCATCCCGGCAATCATTGCAATAGTTAGGTACAAAACCTTTTCGTTTGGCGGCTGCATGCCTACGAACACCAGAAGCGCTCCACCGAGCACCGCAAGCACTGCAATGGGTTTGGATAGACGTCCCAAGTTGAAAGGGCCTTTTTGTGTCCATGTCTTGCCCTCTGCAAGGATGCCTGCTGCCGTCGGCATGACATAGGAGATGTAAAGGAAAACAGCGCAGCCGGTGGACAGAACGACAAAGCCGTCTCCATATAAAGTCACGACAACGGCAAGTACAGCGCATA
>JAIXOW010000006.1 GCA_027486615.1 Oxalobacteraceae bacterium
AATTCCTTTTGACGTTTATGATCAATGTAGTGACATTATTTTTTGTGTTCGTTAAAACATTGTTTTGGCATTGTAAAATTCTTTTAGGTCAAAATGGTTGAGTACGAAGGAAAGGCGGCCGAGCCTTACATCATGCGAGGATTGAATAACAAAGAGAAGATCGTTATATGGGAATCAAAGTGGTCGCTCGGCACTTTCAAGCAAGAGAGTGAAAGGTAATCGTACATTTATGTTTATGACCTAAAACTGAACTTTATGTTTAACTGTGATATTACATTGCTTACAAATTGGTTTGAATCAAGAAGATCTTTTTCCCAACACACGTAGGAGCTTCTGATAATTTTTATATTATGGTGCTCAAAGTATTGTCCGATTTTTGAGCAAAATAATTTTTATTGTTACAGAATCAAGGAGAAACTATCCGAGGCGGAGAGGCTAGTCGGAAGACTTCAAGTTTTGAAGGCCGAGGCAGCCGAGCAGGAACTTGCATCGGTCCAAGCGGATCCCAATCAACCAGCGGCCAATCGCGCATGCTGCATTTGCCTCATTAGGCCCCGAAATACGGTGTTTGTTCCGTGCGGCCACCTTGACGTGTGCGACACCTGCGCCGGAATTCTAGAGGCATCAGGAGTCGAAGGAAAACCCGAAGGGTATTACCTCTGTCCGATCTGCCGAAGTCAAGTTACTCAGAGACAGAAAGTGTTTGGTTTATAAACGAAACACGCAGAGAACATTGCTCACAAAAAGTACTTTTAAGAAAATTGACTCTTTGGAAAAACGGTATGTTCATCAAATCGGAATCATCTCGAAGGCGTGCATAGCGGCCATGAAGTCCTTCAAGTTGGTTTCGTCGATGACGACTTTGCCGTGGTACACGTACTTCAAGATGTTGTCGAAGGTGACATGACAGCTTTATTCTTCGAGGGATTGATCTTAAAGTAGGTAACAGTTTTGCGTCATACTTTCGTTATGTTTTAATTAGGGGGTTTGTTTAAAATGAGCTTTACAGTGATCTTTTAATCAATATTCCCCAATGTTTTTCTCACGGACCAACAATGTTTAATGTGGCATCAATTTTTGGAATGTAGACTTTAGTTTTACATTAAAGTCCTGCTCCTAAATACTTTTATTATTCTAAAACTTGCGTTAAAGTATTTTTTTTAATTGGGCTTTATTTTTTTGACTTTTAGCATTGACATCGTCCTGACCACGACCCGCGCGGCAACAGGAACACCCTCACCGCACAGCCCAGAGTCATATTTAAATTTATTTCTATTTTTGCAAAAAATACTGTCATGTATGCGTTCAATAAAAACTATGACTTGATCCTCAAAATAAATCGCACTGACGTTTGGTCTCTCTATCAAGCTAGACATTTGAACAATTAAAGTTTTCATCTTTTTGAGGTCAACCTCTGGCAGAGGTACCCGATACGCGCGCCATCACGGGTACCAGAACATTTGAAAAGTGAAAGCCAGGTCCCATGGGGGTGCGGGTGAAAGCCAGGTCTCAAGGGAGCACTGCAAAAGTGAAAGCCACGTTTGCAGGTGAAAGCAGACAGGTCCCAAGGGAGCATCGCAATGTCACGAAAAGGTCACTTCACTGTCAGTTTAATAATGATTAGAATATCATTTTTCTTCAAACACGAATGACGCAACCTAGTCACAATAGAAGTTTGTCGTCTTTTTTAATGACACGCAACCTCGTGAGATGGCAGACACATCAGTTTCATACTTTGCATTGTTATCGAAGGAATTGAGCAAGAATGTTTTTTGATAATATTTCGTTTGAATAATGAATTCTAATTCTTAAAATATATTAGAAGTAAATTGATTGTATTATCACTCGATACATTTACACCCATTGAGGTATTCAAACATTTCTCAATACCCTAAAAATTTGAAGATGAATGTGTCGCAACTTTAAACATGCTTGCTTACAGATATGCAATCATCGACATCATATTGTTGGTCTTTTTTTTGAACGGTCCAATGCATTTTTATTTGGGCCCATTTACGCGCCATAAGTGCAGTTTTTAATTACACGCAACCTCGTAAGAAGTTAATCAAGTTTTGAAAACTAACAATAGAGAAGACTTTTTGCCACTTTGCATAATTGCACCCTCTATAACGAAAGAGTAAAGTCTGTTAGATGGCAGAAATATCACTTTCATACTTTGTATTGATATTGAAGGAATTGAGTAACAATGTTATTCATAATATTTCGTTTGAATAATGAATTGTAATTCTTAAAAATATATCAGAAGTGAATTCAAAGTATTATCACTTGAAACATTTACACATATTAACGTATTTTAACATGTATCAATACCCTAAAAATTTGAAAATCTGTGTGTCGCAACTTTAAAAATGCTTGCTTACAGATATGTTTTACCATCAACATCATATTGTTGACATTTATTTGAACGGTCCAATGCATTTTTATTTGGGCCCATTACATTGATTTGGATTTTTACACATTTTCGAACATTGTTTGTCTACCTTACTCAAAAGAAAATCAGGTCCTACCTTGATGACGACGACGAGGCCAGCCTCCAGGAAAAAGGTCACTTACCTGTAAAAGACATTCACCACAAGATTAGCATTACGTTTGCGGGCGCGCGTTTTGACTTTGCTTCATAAAACCGGTTTTACGTACTGGCCTCCCTCTCACCCTACCATCCCTACCCTCTCACCTCCCGCCCCCCTTACCCTCCTCCCCAAAAATCCGGAAAAAAATACCCCTACGACTGACGTCTGAACTTTTTCCTCTGGACCTCTGGACCTCTGGACACGCCCCCTTTCAACTTTTCAACTTTTTTCCAAAGTCCCATCGTCCTCACACCCCACCCCCCTCACCCAAGGTCCCACTCTCACACTCTTTTTCTAAAATTCAGGCCTATGTACTAACGGCTCCGGGCGCGCTTTCCAGCCACCACGCACCAAATTCCTTACCCATTTTCGACTTTTAATTGGACCTTATATCTACTATTTGCAAACAATTGCGGTTCTCATTAATCAGAATCAAGGTTTGTATTTTATTTTTTGAATGATTTAATTTAGAGATAATGTCAGTTGCTTTTTTACAAAAAAATACCAAATATTCCATTTTGATCTATTTTCTTCATTACAATCGGTTATTTGGTTATGCGTAACTGTTTAGTTATTTGTCCAATGTTTCCTGTTTTACTGATAATGAAAAATCCAGTAGATATA
>JAIXOW010000042.1 GCA_027486615.1 Oxalobacteraceae bacterium
AACAATGCCGCGTCTCATTTGTTTGTAAACAATCTGTTTTCATATAAATAGCTGTAACGTGCATTATCTCTTCAGTTAATAAATCGACTTAAGTCGCAGAACAAGTCTTATTATTCCAAGGAAAAGTCTTGCACGAAATTGGTGGACAGCTAAGGTTTAGACCCGCGCTCTATCCCCAAAACTTCCGGACAACAAGGACCAGCAAACGTTCTAGGACAATCAGCACACGGTTCAAGTCATCACATCAGGATACGGTAAAATCTCTCCATTCTCCTGATAAGGAAGTTAATTCAACCGCTCGCTACCTCTTAAATCGTTACAGCGCCATTCCCCAGTTTTAGATAAAACTAATATCAGTTTCGCTCGAAACTAAAGAAGAAAATGGCCGACGCAGCAGCTCAAGCAGCAGCTCAAGCGGCAGCTCAAGCAGCAGCCAACCGACGACTGAATGAAACTATTTCAGATCTGCCCAAATTTTACGGCAACGCTAAAGATACAGTATCTGCGGAGAATCTAAGTGACCGCATCGATGCTTCCATTACAACACTGGCATGGACACAACCTATGGCCTACAACTACTTCAAAATGGCCCTGCACTCCAACGCCGAGACTTGGCTCAAACTCATGAAGGAGACAGAAGATGGATTTCTGGAACAATGGGACGTCGTCAAACCGCTCTTTAAAAAACGGTTTGGTAAGAAAATGGATGTCGCCAAGATCGGACAAGTTCTGGACAATCTCAAAATGGATCCAAATGAACACGTGAGTGAGTTTGCTGCCAAATTAAACACGAACTTCAGCCAACTTCGTGATATCATTCCCAATGGGGAAGTCGTCGGCGTTCCAGCCGATATTGGAGACAGAACGGATGCCGTATGTGCTGGTATCCACAACAATGCTGTCAAGTACACTCATCTCCAATACCTCAAGTATTTTTTCATCGCCGGACTTCCCAAAGCTATTATGCAACTTGTAGCTTCCAAAGATCCTGTTACATTCTCGGAGGCACACAATGAAGCTGTAAAAATACAGGACCTTACCAAAACAAAAGGTGAACCAGGTTGTTCAGCAGTGGAAGACGAGGATTTCGTCGCTCAGATTCAAGGCAATGGATCTCAAAATCCGTACCGCGGTAACTACCGTGGCCGTGGAGGACGTGGCCGAGGTGCTCCTCGAGGTGCATCTACTGGACGTGGAGGTTACAATGGTAACAACGGTAACGGCAACGGCCAATCCAAAGGTGATAACCAACAACAAAATGGCACCAAACCAACATGCTGGTGGTGCAACATCTATGGTCACCGACAAGAAGATTGCCGCAAGAGAATCCAGGCCAAAGCTCCATGCAAGGGGCTCAATGGAACAACCTATTGGCCAAAACAAAAACAATCTCCAGTCAGAGAAGGAGAAGAAGAAGATAAAGAAGTGCAAGGAGCAGTTGGTGGTCAAATGTATACTGGCCAACTCGCAAGTGTGTTCTCGGGTTTTCAATGAAGGGCGTAGCTACTTCCCTGACCTACGTCCCAAAAACATTTTTTTCAATGATTATGATGTTGTGTTCTATGCTTCTGCTGAAAATAAATTCATCTTCAAAGAAAATTATGTACTTCAATGGGGAAATCTTCAAAACAATTTGCAACCGAAACTCAACTTTCCTGTTCCGATTCCTGCACAACATCATGATTATAGTGCTATTCCCATGGACAAGTGCTACAAGAAAAATTCATTCACTATCAGGCAGTATTTTGAACATTACCAGCGATGGAAAACGGCCTTATGTCAAGGCCAAAGTGAATGGTTACGGAAGAAACTTTCTTTATGACACAGGTGCTTCAAGAACTTGTATGACAATGAACACTTTCAAAAATGCCTTTCCAAACGGCACACCAAGAAAATTAAGAACAAATTCTATCAGTGATGAACTTTATGACGCCGGAGGAAAATCATTGGGATGCATTGGTGTATTCGAAATGGATTTTGAAGTGTTTGGCAAACGAATTAAGCACCCTGTCAGAGTTCTCCAACATGTTACAGAAGACATTATTGGAATTGATTTCATCAACACACACCATTTATGGTATGATCCAGTGCACAAAGAAGTTTTTTTTAACAAAACCAAAGATACGGCTACACTAAGTCTTATGTCAGAAACACATCTGCCATGCCTTTCCAAAATGATCTTAAAAGTGCGCTACAATGGTGAATGTAAAAGTGGACAAGCAAACATTGCTACAATTCATTCCGATCAATCTTGCTTAATCAGTGGAGGACCAGCCCTGATAAACATTAAAAACAACCTCTGCTATATTGAAGTCGAAAATTGTTCTCCTTGTGATATAAAACTTGAAAGAGGATCTACAATTGCAACCGTGGAAACTGAATGGGAAGAACAAATTCAAGAGTTTGATGGTAAACAAGTTGACAATTTTATCAACGAAATCAGAGAAACGGCTTCAAAAGTGCAGAAACCAATTTATTTAACAAGGGATGAAATTGAGAAAAGAGTGAAAATGAACATTCCTGCAGCACACAAAGACAAATATCTAGATCTCCTCTACAAATTCAGAAGTGTTATCAGCAAAGACAAATCAGATCTAGGTATGGCGAAGAATTTCTTTCATCGAATTGTGCTAAAAGACGATGCGCCAGTGTATAGAAAACAATATCAAATTCCGGATGCGCACAATATTTTTATTGAAGAAACGCTAACTGAGTGGTTAAAGTTAGGCGTAGTCAGAAGATCACAATCCATGTACAATTCTCCGATATTTTGTGTACCAAAGAAAACTGGCCAAGGTCTCCGCATTGTACAAGATTTCAGAGAGTTAAATGAACATTCACACATGGACAAATACAGCATGAAAGAAATTAATGAATGTATTGGAGATATTGGGCGTGCCAACTCAACAATCTTCACCACACTGGATCTGACATCAGGCTTTTGGCAAATGCCTCTACATCCAGATGATGCGCACAAAACTGCATTTACGATTCCGGGCAGAGGACAATTCGAATGGATTACAAGTCCAATGGGACTATTGGGTTGCCCGGCATCTTTCCAAAGAATGATGGAAAAATTTATGAGGGGAATTCCAAACGTCATTGTTTACATTGACGACCTCCTCATCCATTCCAAAAATCATGAAGATCATCTGGTGAGTTTAGAAAAAGTGCTGCAAAGATTAGAAGAAAATCACATGAAATTAAACATTGAAAAGTGCTTCTTCGGTAATACTGAAGTTAGCTACCTTGGATTTGTGTTAACGCCGGAAGGAATAAAACCCGGAAAGGACAAGTTAAGAGCCATCAAAGCTGCACAACCGCCTACGGACATGAAAGCTGTAAGATCATTCATTGGTTTGTGCAATTTTTTCAGAACTCATATCAAAAATTTTGCTACTGTCAGTGCTCCTCTAACCAAGTTGACAAGAAAAGATTCAGGATACAATGGAGGTCCTCTTCCAACTGAAGCGCTCAATGCTTTTTTGGAATTGAAAAAGAGACTAATCACGGACCCCGTTGTTGCCTATCCAAGAAGTGACAGAAGATATGTGTTAATAACAGATGCATCTACTGGAACTGATAAAATTACAGGTGGTTTCGGAGCCATTCTCACTCAAGTGGACGAAAAAGACAATTACCATGTTATTGCCTATGGTTCAAGACAATTGAGAGACCATGAACTCAATTACTCTCCCTATTTAGCGGAGATGGCAGCTGCAAACTGGGGTATGGAATATTTCGACAACTACCTCAGAGGAAAAACCTTCACACTCTACACAGACCATAAGCCATTGGAAAAATTAAATCATCTCCACACAAAAACATTGAACCGGCTCCAAGAAAACATGTTAACATATGATTTCAAGATTCAATACAAAAAAGGAGCCACTCTGCCAGCAGATTTTTTGTCAAGGGAAATCGTGGAAGGCCTCACCGAAGTCGTCCACAGTGTTGATCCGTTTGGTCCAGATCTCCAAGAACTTCAAAAATCGGACGAACAACTAATCAAAATCAATGCGTTCCAGAAAGAAGGTAAATGGCCTTTAAACACTACAAAGGCCGAAATTAGACTGCTTTTGCCAGTAACTAACAGTCTATTTCTAGACTCAAGAGCAGTTTGGATTCGGCTAACGGATGAAAACTATCCAAGAACGGCATTATGGTTACCAAAGATTTACAGAAAAAGAGCAATTTGTGAAGTGCATGGAACTGTTTTGTCTGGGCATGATGCGCTTAAGAAAACTTATCTCAGACTTACCAACGCATATTTCTGGCCAAATATGAAAAAAGACATTCAGGCGCATAT
>JAIXOW010000289.1 GCA_027486615.1 Oxalobacteraceae bacterium
ATTTAATTACGCAAGGCGTGTTAGAGCCGTATCGTATGTTTACTAGTCGTGCAGAGTTTAGATTGAGCTTGCGTGAAGATAATGCTGATATGCGCCTAACTGAAATAGGTCGACGTTTAGGTTGTGTGAGTGATGAACAATGGCGTGCATTCGAAGAAAAGCGTGAAGCTGTAGCGCGTGAGTTAGAAAGACTGAAATCAACGTGGGTTAGCCCAAAAATTCTTTCTTCAGAAGAGTCGGAACGCGTGCTTGGTAAACAGATAGAACGTGAATATTCCTTGATTGATTTATTGCGCAGACCGAATGTGACTTATGAAAGTTTAATGACGCTAAAAAATCTACAAGGCGAGAAATTTTCTGCACCTCAGCTACATGTAAGCGTGATTGAGCAAGTTGAAATACAAGTTAAATATGCAGGCTATATAGATAGACAGGCGAAAGAAGTCGAGCGCCATGAACACTATGAAAATCTCCCTTTACCAACAGCGATGGACTATCTTGCGATAGCCGCATTGTCTATGGAAGTGAGACAAAAATTAAATAAGCATCAGCCACAAACCTTAGGACAAGCATCGAGGATAGCGGGTGTAACACCTGCTGCGATTTCACTCTTATTAGTACATTTAAAAAAGGGTGGCTTACGCGAATTATCAGCTTCAGCGAAAGAGCCGAGTGCGGCATAAATAATTGATGGCGACACTTAGTAATAAAGATGAATTTAGTGCATTACTCAATCAAGGTGCAGCTAAATTAGCGATCAGTTTGTCAGTAAGGCAGATTGAAAAATTACTCGATTATCTTGCCTTATTAGTGAAGTGGAATTCGGTTTATAACCTCACTGCAGTTAGAGACCCACAGCAAATGGTCATACAACATTTGCTAGATGCGATGTCATCACTATTCGCTTTTAAGGGGGCGAAAAAAGTTTTAGATGTAGGAACCGGAGGAGGCTTGCCCGGCATAGTGATTGCGATTTGGGCGATGGAAGCCGAGCCCGATATGCAAGTGCATTTAATTGATACGGTAAAAAAGAAAACTGCTTTTTTAACGCAAGTGAAAGCGGAATTAGGTTTAGAAAAGGTGACGGTACATAGCGGTCATGTAGAAAAACTAGCAAGTGAAACTATGTTTGATGTCATCACCTCTCGAGCATTTGCTGAGTTAATTGATTTTGTAAATTTATCTGGTCATTTGCTAGAACAAGACGGAAGCATGATTGCGTTGAAAGGTAAGAAACCAGATGAAGAAATTCTGCGCTTACCATTAGCTTGGAAAGTAGAAAAAATAGAGTCGCTTAGTGTGCCAGGCATGCAAGCCGATCGACATTTGGTGTGGATAAAAAAGAATTTAGAGAATTAAATAAAAAATTCTCTGTTTGAATCACAAATAAAAATGTGGTTTACCTAGTGATAGAAATTGATAAAAGAAATAACACGAAACTCATGACGAAAATTTTTTGCATTGCAAATCAAAAGGGCGGCGTAGGCAAGACAACCACAGCAGTCAATCTTGCTGCAGCACTCGCTAACATCAATCAGCGAGTGTTGTTGGTTGACTTAGACCCGCAAGGTAATGCAACCATGGGTGCAGGCATTAATAAAGCAGAATTAAAAAGCTCAATTTATCAAGTGCTACTTGGTATGGGTGAATTAAAAGATGCCCGCTTAGCTTCTGAATCTGGGAAGTTTGATGTCTTGCCAGCGAACCGAGATTTGGCTGGTGCTGAAGTAGAAATGGTAGAACTAGATCATAGAGAATCACGATTGAAAACGGCCTTGGCATCGGTGGTTGATAACTATGATTTTGTTTTGATAGATTGTCCGCCTGCGTTATCAATGCTGACTTTAAATGGTTTGTGTGCTGCACATGGTGTGATCATTCCTATGCAATGTGAATACTACGCATTAGAAGGCTTATCTGATTTAGTTAACACCATCAAAATCGTGCACGCAAAACTCAACCCTGATTTAAAAATAATTGGCTTATTGAGAGTGATGTTTGACCCACGCATGATGCTTTCGCAGCAAGTGTCCCTGCAGTTAGAAGAGCATTTTGGCGACAAGGTTTTCAAGTCTATTATTCCGCGTAATGTGCGTTTGGCAGAGGCGCCTTCTTATGGTGTGCCCGGTGTGAATTTTGATGCAGCAGCCAAGGGCGCACAGGCTTATGTCGAGTTTGGTAAAGAACTCGTGCAACGGATACGAAATACAGCGGCTTAAGTATTAAGCAAAGCATTAATCAAGAAAAAATTTAGCGTGAAAGTTTTAATAAAGTGATGAAAAAACAAAAAGGACTAGGTCGAGGATTAGAGGCGCTGTTAGGCGGCTCGCCAGACTTCATAGAAGAAGCGCCAACTGTTAGTGGTGCTCCACCCACTTTGCCTTTGTCTGCATTACAGGCGGGTAAATATCAACCGCGTATCAAGATGGATCAGAGCGCAATTAATGAGCTAGCAGAATCCATTCGACAGCAAGGATTGTTGCAAGCGATCTTGGTGCGTCCCATAAAAAATGGACCGGCTGGTGTGGACTATGAAATCATCGCTGGCGAAAGACGTTTTCGTGCATCGAAGTTAGCAGGATTAACTGAGGTTCCCGTCATTGTAAAAGATGTGGATGATCAAGCTGCCGCCGCGATGGCATTGATAGAAAATATGCAGCGCGAGGATTTAAATCCACTGGAAGAAGCGCAGGGCATTAAGCGTTTGATTGAGGATTTTAATTTTACTCATGAGCGCGCAGCGGAAGCAGTGGGTCGTTCACGCAGTGCCGTTTCTAATCTTTTGCGATTGATGAGTTTAAGTAAACCGGTGCAGACCATGCTGATGGAAAATCATATCGACATGGGACATGCGCGCGCATTGTTGGCGGTAGATTCAGCAACGCAAATTACGTTGGCAACGCAAATCATTGCCCAGAAATTATCAGTGCGGGAAGCCGAAAAACTCGTAGTTCGAGCGACCACAGCGCGCGATGCAAAACCCGCTTCCTCAGCAAAAGAGAAGTCGCGCGATGTAATTCGGTTGGAAGAAGAGTTGTCAGATGCGCTAGCAACCAAGGTCAGTATTCGACAAGGATCTGGGAAAAAAGGCGAATTAATCATAGATTTTGGCGATCTAGAGCAGTTAGATGGAATAATTGCTCGACTGCGCCAGCCTGCGGTTTGAAGTCGGCTAATTTTGCGCCAATAAATCAAGCTATGTGTTTGACTGCGCGGTGGAAATTATTTATACTCTTGCGGCTTTCTGGAATGCAAATCCCCCTCACAGCTTCTCAAAAATATTCAGTGTTTTGCTCACAAGAGCCGCTGAATTTATTGAATTAGTTTGATGCTGCGCTTAGTCCTTACTCAGTTTGCGGTTACGTTATGCGTGGCTGCTGTTGCTGGATTAATTAGCGGGGGTAATGCACTTTTGTCGTCGTTGCTTGGTGGGCTATGTTGCGTTTTGCCGAATGGCTTATTCGCACTGCGCATTGCCAACAGCGCCCGCAGCCCCGAAGCCTTAACCCCGATGACGTTTATTTTTGGGGAATTTACCAAGATTGTCATGACGATTGCCATGCTTGCTGCAATCGTCTGGTTGTATCGTGATGTGAATTGGCTGGCGCTTATCGCTGCTTTCATTATTGCGTTGAAAAGTTATCTCATCTTACTTATTAGGCATTGATATGGCGGCTGAACTGGCGGTAGAAGGCGCGACGCACGCACCGACCTCATCCGAGTACATCATTCATCACCTCGGACATTTGTCTACGCATCATCAGGAAAAAATCATTGATTTTTCCATTTTTAATATGGACACCTTGTTGTGGTCTGTATTAATGGGCGTAATTGGTTCATTAGTGATGTATAGCGTAGCTCGTAAGGCAACATCTGGTGTACCAGGCCGTTTCCAATTATTTGTAGAAATGATTGTAGAAATGGTGGAAGACCAGTCTAAAAATATCGTACACGGCAATCGCGCTTTCATTGCACCTTTGGCATTAACGGTATTTGTTTGGGTGTTCTTAATGAACGCCCTAGACTTTTTACCAGTTGATTTGTTTGCTGGAATTTTCGCGCTATTCGGCGTAGAAACCCATTTCCGTATTGTTCCCACCGCAGATTTGAATGGCACCTTGGGTATGGCTTTGGCCGTGTTTGCCCTCATGATTTACTACAACCTGAAAATTAAAGGTGTGGGCGGTTTTATTCATGAGTTGTTCTGTGCGCCATTCGGAGCACATCCAGCTTTGTGGATTGCCAATCTTGGTTTGAACATCATTGAGTTCGTTGCAAAAACAGTTTCACTCGGTATGCGACTGTTTGGAAATATGTATGCCGGCGAACTTGTTTTCTTGCTGATTGCCTTACTAGGTTCAACCGCCACATGGTGGGGCTTTGGTATGCATGTCATTGCCGGTTCAATTTGGGCAATTTTCCATATTTTGATTGTTTTGCTGCAAGCGTTCATCTTTATGATGCTAACGCTGGTTTACATTGGTCAGGCGCACGAAGGGCACTGATCGCGTTTTCGAGTTTTGTATTGGTATTTTTGTATTTTGACTTTGACACTATTAAGGAGTTTTCATGACTAACGTCGCTTTTGTTGCACTGGCTTGTGGATTGATCATTGGTCTGGGCGCAATTGGTGCATGTATCGGTATCGGCATCATGGGTGGTAAGTTCATCGAAGCCTCGGCTCGTCAGCCTGAGTTGATGAATGCGTTGCAAACCAAGATGTTTCTGTTGGCAGGTTTGATCGATGCTGCGTTCCTG
>JAIXOW010000419.1 GCA_027486615.1 Oxalobacteraceae bacterium
CTGTCATGTTCTGACATGATGTTCTGCCATCTTGCGATGTACCTTTCCCTGGATTCTTCATTTAGTTGGTCTGTCATCCTCAGAAGTGGCTGATAGTCTGGTTTAAATCCATAAAACAAACTAAAAGGTGTTACAACTTCCTTGGTATCTCCCATCGCCTCACGAACGTGTGGGTGGGTGGTCAATGAAAGTGGCCTGTTGTTGATCATTTCAATGACAGTGTGGTACAGATCGAAGTGGGAATTTCTTTTGAATGTTTCCTTGACTAATTTCATGGTATGTCGTAGGATCAGATTGGCTCGTTCACATTTGTTTCCCTTTGAGTTGTAAGGGGTGATTGTTGTAACTAGATCGACTCCTTTTGTTTTCAGGAATGCAGCTAGTTCCACACTTGCTCCTAAGGATGTTGCATTATCCATTACAATTTTGTTTGGTGGTGGCATTGTACTGAATATTTGTTTGAAGCACTTGATTGTTGTCTTGACTGTCATGTCAGGGACTAAATGTGAGATTAGCAATCCTGAGTATAGGTCAACAATGTTGAGTGCTGCTGCAATCTTTCTTCCTCGATATCGTGTATCTTTCTTGAATACCATGTGATCAATGTGCCAACATTCATTTGCTTCTTTCGGAATTGGAATGCGTCCTGGTGGAATTGCTCGTTTGTTGACTGGCCTATGCATTCTGCATGCATTGCAACCCATGGCTACAATTTTGGCAAAAGCAAGAGTATTGCCTTTGGTTTTGTAGGCCAAGGAGAACAGTTTGACCAATGTGTTGAGTCCATAGTGACCTCCCATGATGTGAAGGTATGACAGGATGATGATTGCCATTTTGTCGTTGCACATGATTCTCATGTTGCCAGGCTCATGGAATGGCAAGTTCTTATTTTTCCTCGTCACTAGGATACTATCATTAAGCAATCGATACTTCTTGAGTATCTTGGACTGAATTCCTTCTTTCTCCATCGTTCTCAACTGAATTATGATTTTGTTAAATTCAGTGTCTTCGTTCTGGTGTTTTGCAATGAATTGTGGTGTCAGGAGCACTCTTGGTGAAACTGCAGCAAGTGCAGCAATTTCAACTTTTTGTGGGGTGGCTTCTTGTTGGCTCATTTCCTTCTTGTCTGTCCATTCTTGCTTTGCGGCTGCTTCCATTGTTGCAATTTCTTCTTGGACTTTCTTTGTGAACTGGTCCACATCAACGTCAACATCTCCTTCAAGTTCGTCGTGAAGTATGATAAGTTCTTCCGACAAAGCTCTCAGTCTCTTGGTTTTCACTGCCTTGCTTGATTTTTCGACAAAGACAATCTGTTCATGCATTGCCTGTAGGATGTCCATTGTAGTCAAAACAAGATTAGGTGTCTTCTTCCATTCTTCGGGAAGTTGGATGTTTTCTCTCTTGAGATCCGGGTATCGGAGATGCTTGTCTGCGAAAGCACACCTGTATGGGGCAGGAATCCTTGATAGAGCATCAGCCAATGGGAGGGATACTCCAGCAGTGTGCACAAGAGTCCACTTGAATGGTAGTGAGTAGATTCGGTGTGATATCCGAGCCATTCGTGCATTATCCGGGTTGTGATAGCAGCTCAGAAGATTGATGAGGCTTTTCAGATCTGTTTTGATGATTGCTTCTGTGCAATTGAACAGATAATAATAGTGAGTGTGAGCTCCTATTAAAATTGCCATTGCTTCTCGTTCCAATGAAGTGTGATGCAGAGACTCAGTAACTGTGAATCTCTTGGAACCGTATCTGATGATTTTTCGTGTTTCAGTTCCATCTTCGTGAAATTCAGACTGGTATAGTACTGAACCCACTCCTGTTAAGGATGCATCGACTTCCATGTATATTGGTTTGTTGAAGTCAACCATGTGTAAGCATTCTGCTTCCTTTATGGACTTTTTCAGTTCTTCGAATGATTTCATCTGAATCTTGTTTAGTTCAAATGTTTGTTTGTCATTCTTGCCTCTGAGTGCTTCAAACAAGGGCCCTGTCTTCAGATGGTAACTGTCAACAAAGGTGGCCATGTATCCTGCAACTCCCAGGAGGCTCTGAAGTTCTTTCTTGGTTGTTGGTGCTTTCAGTCCGTCAAAGTAGCTTTTCCTTTCTTCTGGGATACTGATCGTTGTTCCTGACACAATATGTCCTAAGAATTGAACTTCCGTTTGGAAAACTCTGAGTTTAGGCATTGAAACCATAAAGTTGTGTTGCAATAGGTCTGAGAAGACTGATCGTATGTCCTCAATGTGATCCATTTCATTTGTTTTGGTGAATATCAACAGATCGTCCAAATGCTGAACAACAACTCTACGTGATTTCTCGGATAGTGCTTTCTGGACCAAATATGAATAAGTTCCAGGAAGACTAGCAATGCCATCAGGTGTTGACCTGTATGCGAAGACATGGTATGGATATTTGGTTGAGCTCGGGACCCTAAATGCCGTTGCCATTCTTAAAAGAAATGACGAGACAAGTGATCGATATGCTTTTCGCATGTCTGCGATTGTGATGAATTTTGCATTTTTGATCTTGGGCAGCAAGCATTCAACTCCTTTTACCATGTTTGAGAAGAAATTCTTGTGAAGTATGATACTGTTCAAAGCCCTGACGTCAAGACACATTCTCCATTTTCGTTTCTCGAATGGGATGTGTTTGTTGCTTGAGTTGTGGTGAGTTAACAACACTGGCATGTTGTATGGGCTTGTGACTTCAACTATTTCGTCTCGTGC
>JAIXOW010000007.1 GCA_027486615.1 Oxalobacteraceae bacterium
CGCTTTGGGCTATGACGTGGTTGACCGAAAGCTTGTTGCCAATCCGCAGGAGTCGGCCATCATCCAAGAGATGTTCTCCCGCTTTGCCGCGACGCCATCGATGTCCACCATCGTCAAAGACCTGCGCAAACGCGGCATCACTTCTAAGTCGTGGACAACGTCCAAGGGTGTCGAGCGCCAAGGCAAACTGATCACCAAGGGAGCGGTCTACAAGATCTTCAGCAACCCGGTCTACATCGGCATTGCTGCCTATAAGGGACAACACTTCCCCGGCGAGCACGAGGGCATCATCACCCAGGAGCTTTGGGACACAGTGCAGGAGCACCTGAAAAACGGCACCCCAATGAATAAGGCGCGAATGGCGGGTCGCGGCAGCGCACCCTCTCTTTTGCGGGGCCTGCTGTTCTCGGAGCAAGGACGGGCCTTCACGCCTGGCTGGACGCGCAAGCAGCACAAAACCTACCGTTACTACATCAACACCGACTCGATCAAGATCGGCAAAGAAAGCTGCGACATCTGCCGCATCCCCGCCGGTGAGATCGAACAGGTGGTTGTTGAAAAGATGCGTGGCATCTTGCGCTCACCAGAGGTGCTGGCCCACGCGGTGCGTGAGGTCAATACGCAGCGGCCCAAGGTTGAAGAGACAAAAGCAATTAGCGCATTGCAGTCTGTCGACGCGGTCTGGGACGAACTCTTCCCTGCGGAGCAGGCCAAAGTTCTGCATACCCTGGTTGAACGCATCACTGTGCGCAAGGACGGGATATCAATCAAATGGCACGACAAGGGGTTGAACAAACTGTTGCGCGACACACTCGAACCACCAAAAGAACTGGAGGTTGCATGAGCACCGATACCGACGCGGGTCTCACGACCGAGATTCCGATGACTTTTCGCAGGCGTGGGGGCAAGGCGGTGATCGTGATGCCCGACGGTTCACGGGGGATCGAGCGGCGTGAGGCACTGATTGACAACGCCATGGTCAAACTCTTGGCACGCGGCCACCGCTGGCACCGGAAACTATTTAATGGCACCCACGCTTCAATTGAAGACATGGCCAAGTCAGAGAACATCAGCCCATCGTTTGTCAGCAGAATACTGCGTCTGGCCTATTTGTCACCCACGGTCGTTGAAGCCATCCTAGACGGAAAGTATCCTGCTCATCTGACGATGAAAGACCTGATGGAACCCTTTCCCATGGATTGGGCGTGCCAGGAAAAAATCTTTTTAAGTCCAATATCCAGTCCAAAAAATAGACCAACAGGATCTTGACACGTCTTTGAACGCGTTACCCGATAAGTAAACTTCCTTAAGAAACTTTCACGGGCCGCGACACCTTGGGTTTCCTTGCGGCGCTTGCAGTTTGAAGATTTGCTTCTTTCGAGAGTATGCGCAATAAGGCTTGGGAATGGTGAAAACTGCGGAAGGCATCCGCAACTGATTGGTCAATGAAAACAGCCTTCATCTGCCCATCTGCGGGTTCAGATACAACCCCGTTTGGAATGTCATTGCTCCAGCCTCGCGCTGCTCTAAATCCACTCACCATGTGAGAGAAAAATGGCCAAGCATGGTCTAGATGCGCATCTTCTATAGAGACCAACTTACCGGTCAGTTCGCAAGCGACTTTACCGTCACTATCACCATAATCTTTAAAGGCTTTTTTCTTTGCTTGAATGAGATCAAGCGCAACAGCTTCGCGACAAGAATTGTAAAAATCTTGCGATATCCCTTTGGGCTTTCCTTTCACTGCATCGATGTAAGAAAAATCTGTTTCGCTTCCATCATTACGAACAACCCAAAATCCAGAGCTACTCCAGCCTGTACCCGTATTTAAACGACGCTCAAAGTGATCAATCAGGCCATTGCCTTTGAGCGGTTCCCCAACGGCTTCGAGCACGGGGTCGTAGCGATCAATAAGGCTAACCAAATCTGTGTGATGAGATCCATTACTTATCCGATCGCCATCTGAATATGCATGCAGAATTTTCTTGAAGTGCTCAAGAGCACTTGATTGCGTCTTAAATGTCAGCGATCCAACAGTGACCGATTTCGCCATGAATAAATACCCCTTTTTACTAGCGCCAAGACATAGATTTTGAGTTTAGAAATTACCACTAAATTTTTAAAACCTTGTACTTGATATGCATCATGTCTCCACCTTGGAGAGGAACGAGTTTCCCTTGGGTGACGATTTGAGGATTGAGGTAAAGGCCGCCTTCATTTCTTGAGTGCCAACGCAAATCCGAACCAAATGGATCTCTGGGTGGTTCTCACTCCGACTCAGTAGGCCATTGATGATGATTTCAGCAGACAACTTGGGTGGGAACTTGAAAACGCCAGTTCCCATTGCGGGCATTGCCATTGATTTGATACCTGCATCTTTGGCCACGCGAAGAGTCTGAGCAACGGCAAGGTCGAGGTATTTCTCGGGGTGATCGTCATTGATGAAACTGGCTGCCCTAGCGTGAATCACATAAGGGTTTGGCAATTCAAACCCAGGGGTCACAACCGCCTCACCCAGCGCAATCGGCGAATGACGACGGCAGTATTGCTCTAGTTCTGGCCCGGCTGCAGTATGAATTGCACCGGCAACGCCCGATCCAAAGCGGAGGTTGGCGTTGGCCGAATTAACCAGGGCATCAACATCCGGCTGCTGGACGATGTTGCCGATGACGATTTCAATGCGCACGCTTTTTCCCTCGAGATTTCTTTTTTTCCCACATCGACAGGATCACATGATCCGAAATCTCGCCCATACGTGGAATGACCCAATTGAAGCCACTAGCACCCACAGCCTCATAAAAGTCGTCGGGGGTTTTCCAAAGTCCCCACCATTCACACACTGGCCCGCCTTGCCCGTGTATTTCGATCAGACAACCTACAAACGCATGAGATCCATCGCTACCAATCAAACGGTAGGCGTGTAAAGAAGCAAGCAAGTAACCATCGTCACCAGCTTGCGCATATTCAATTCGTTGTCGCGCCCAAGCCAAACGATCGGCATCTTGAACTTCAACATCCTTGGAGATTTCGAGGTTGTATCGAGTCTCAGAGTCTGAAAATTCAAGTTGAGCTATGTAACCCAACTTAAGGGCTGATTGCTCTCCAAGATCGGCTATCAAAAAGTCCCAGCCATCGACCTCCAGCCACTCATGAATGAGACTTAACCCCTCCGGCTCGTCTACACCAGCCGAAAATTCTCGCAAAACATTGTCCGCGACAGTTTGCAGACTAGGAGGCAAATGCGGGGCAATATTCACTCTGGAGTCTCAATCATTGTTTACCAGTTGTCGTCGCTCACACCAAATTTATCGGCCTTTGAGTTTGGCCAGTCATCTTTGTCATTGAAAACAGCACCAATTCCAGTTGCTGTGCTTCCCATGCGGGTGCTGCCGTCAGTGCTGAAATTTCCCATCTGAGTGAAGACAGACCCATCTGACCCAACAGTGGTCGAACCCATTTTTGTGTAGGTCGTACCGTCAGACGAGACGCTGGTAGTGTCCGAGAGCTTTTGCAAGGTTTCACCGGTGTCGGACACAGCGAATCGCCCCAAGATTTGCCAAAAAGACATGTTCATCTCCTAAAAGTGATGATTGCAGACCAGGCGAGCGGATGAAACCTGTTCTTTAAAAATTCTAGCACCAATGGCAATTTGCTGCATCATAATGATTAAGTGCAGTCGCTGAATATGCTAGAGTAGACCCTAAGACAACACCAAGGGACAGACACGTGGTCAACAGAACAGTCGCTGCCGCACTAGACGACTTGACGCAAACGCAAAGAGAACGACTTTTTTACATAGAAGTCAAAGCGTTTTTCTGTGGTGACCTGACACGGGCGGACATCGAACGCCGCTTTGGTGTCAAACCAGCTGCCTCTGCGCGCGACTTGAGCACTTACCGGCGCATAGCTCCTCAGAACCTCTTCTACGACGCTGGTCAACGCAAGTACGCCACCACGGATCGCTTCGCCCCCCTGTTTGAACACTCAGCCGAGCGAGTGCTCACCTGGTTCAGGGCGGGCTTTGGCGACAACATGGACCAAAAGCTCAAGCGCACCGTTCCCTGTGAAAGTGCCAGCGACCTAGTTAAACCTGACATCGAAACCCTGGCAATACTTACCCGCGCCATCGCGGGCAGACGCCAAGTCAAAGTGAATTACCTGTCATTGACCTCTGGGTCCTCTAGCAAGACCCTGTGCCCCCTTGCTCTGGCCGATACCGGCCTTCGCTGGCACCTGCGCGCCTATGACCGTGAGCGCGCCCGCTTTGCCGACTTTGCATTGACCCGTATCGTAAAAGCCAAGTCCATCGACCATCCCATTCCGGTCGAAGAACAGATTGAATCTGATGTGCAATGGGCTCGGTTGGTCCATATCGAACTGGTGCCCCACCCAAACATCACACACCCCAAGGCAATCGAGGCCGACTTCCAAATGCGCAACGGTGTAATAACCTTGGATCTTCGCGCACCATTGGTTGGTTACGTCTTAAGACGTTGGTCCGTGGATTGCACGACAAAGCATTTGATGGATCCAAAAACCCATCATCTTTGGCTAAGAAACCCACAGACCCTTTACGGAGTTGAAAGTGCTGTCATTGCACCTGGATACAAGTCAGATGACAAGAACACAATAAAAAAAGAATATGAATAATTGTTAATATTTTTATTAATAATTCGACAATAAGCAAAAAGAAAAATTCCCTTGAACATAACAACATCAGAAAAACCAGCCATAAGTACTGCTGCAACAGAGGTTGATCAGCAGGAACAGCAGGACTGGAGACTATTCAAGCCTCAGTTGGATGACGATGGCTCTGGATATAACTTATTGCGACAACTTTTGAAAAGTTCAAAAACAGAAACAATAAGCCGGTTAGAAGATTTAATAAGAGCGCAAAACACTTACGCACCACAATCAATACGATTAAGAGTTTCGGCTTGCTTGTTACGGGACCTACTTCAAATAGGTTGGGAATTTAAAATCGATTCGCATTGGATATTTCTTCGACCTGCAAATTCATCGTCACAAATCGACAGAAAAGAAAATACAAGGCAGCAACTTCTTTATGGAAGAAATGACCAACTTTCTGAGGACTCAAATAAGAAATTTATTTTTTCTATGGAGCGTCCAACGAAGTATTCATCATCCAAACCTGTAACGGATTTGATTGCTGACGGAAGAAGAGTGAGCGAACAACTTGAGAGAGTAGTCGCGCTTCCAAAAGAAATACGACATGAGTCGCTTAAGGCCATTTGCCAACCATATCTTCAACTAGTGACTGACGAGCGAGACGAGTTTACAAACTTGCGCTTAATTGATATCTGGAGATATTTTAGACATAGTTGGTCTACACGTTATAGATCGTCGCCAGGTAGAAATCTGTTCTATCTGATCAGAGATGCGGCACAACCCAACCACCCTGTAATGGGGATATCGGCCTTGGGAAATACTGTTATGCAACTGACTACTCGAGACAAGTGGTTGGGTTGGACAACAGAAGGGCTTTTTGAAGCCATAGATAAAAAACTATTCACTGACAGTGAAGTTATAAATGCATTTAGGAAAAGATTAGAAGAAGACTATCTGCAAATATATCTTACTGATTTACCCGTAAATTCCAGGATAGATTTAAGCGTAGACGATGACACGCTGAGTCGATTGGCGGTCATCGAAGAAGACGCTTCAAAAGATCGAGAGACCGCTCTTAAAGAGGATCTAGATGGCGGCGGAACAAAGAAGACAGAGAATCTTACGGAAGAGCGACTTATAAAGTTAACCCAGTCTCCGCTGTACAAAGCCAAGCGTGCTCGCGCAGTTAGAGAAATATTGCGAGCTTATCGCACTCTTTCAACTTGCACCGAAAAACTAATTGACCTGAACTCTACCGAAGAGGGTTCATGGGCAATAGGAATGGTAATTAAGCAATTCAAAAAACGCTTTTCAGCAACCAGCATGATGGAAATCACCGTCTGTGGAGCAGTTGCGCCTTACAACCATTTACTAGGTGGAAAACTCGTCTGTCTCATGATGATGAGTCCAAAAGTTGTTCAAGACTACCGATCAAGATACGGTTCAGCGGTAAGCATTATTGCAAGTCAAATGGCAGGGCGGCCAATTACCAAAGACCCTGAACTGGCGTTTTTAGGTACAACAAGCCTTTACACAGACTACTCTGCACAATACAACCGCGTAAAACTTCCACTCACGGCTCCCAATGGCAAATCCGAAAAAATTGAGTTTTTGTGCTTGGGCAGGACTGAAGGGTTTGGGTCGCCGAACCTCTCCTCAGATACAGAACAAGCACTTGCGCAACTTGCAACAACAGCAAAAAGCTTTAGGAACGTAAATTACGTATTTGGTGAGGGACAGAGTCCAAAACTTCGTCTTCTAAGAGAAGGTTTCGCCGCATTAGGACTAGATCAATCAAATTTGCTACAGCATGGATCTCCAAGGATTATTTATGGTGTAGCTCTAGTTAGAAATCTAAAACAGGTTCTCCTAGGTATAGAAAATGAACCAGATTATTTGATAGACCCAGAATCTACAAAAGCCGATCAAGAAATAACCGATTTTTGGACTAATCGTTGGCTGAATTCGCGGCTAGATTACAAACCAGCCCTAACTGCGGTTGCTAGTTCAAGTCCACTAAAAGAGAGAGTTTCACGACTCATACCTGAACGATCCGAACTCAACAATGGTCAGCTAAATATTTTTCAGAGTCAAACAATTTTAGGAAGAAGCCCGATGAGCACTGACACCAAAGCCGATGAACGCCTCAAGTACATCCGACTCTTATATCGCAACGAAAGTGCGTTTAGTGATCATGTAACCATCTCACGCCTGAAAGAACTCAATATTAAAACTGGCCTTGAGGATGTAGTTAGGAAAATAGTAAGGAATGGTGGGTCCGTTGTCATTACAGGCAATGCAGGTGATGGCAAGACCCATACCATTATGCTTATGAAGAATGACTTAAAGGAAGCCGAAGTCATAACAGATGCCAGTGAGATTGCACCTGAACAAATAATTTCTCGTTGGCAAAGTGCTAGAGACAAAAATCAACCTTTTTGTATTGCAATCAATGAGGGGCCGCTTGTTGAACTTGTCAAGAGCTATCGGAGAGAACACCCATGGTTATCTGATATTCAAAACTCATTAATGAAATCCGTGGGATACAAACCACTTGAATCAACAAAAGTCGAATCTGAGGACTCATGGAAACCAGTTGCAAGTGGTACAGCTGTAATTGATCTAAGTCTGCGCAGAGTTTTATCTGAGGATCTGAGCAAAGCAATCCTACTGAAGCTCACTGATGATCAATGGTATCAAACTTGTTCTACCTGCCCAGCGTTGAATAAATGCGGAGTTACATACAACCGAAAGATGTTGCGTGAAAAACTACCGCAGGAACGAATGATAAAACTTCTAACAACGGTGGGCGAAAGAGGCGCAAGGGTAACATTCAGAGAAGCCTTGGCTTATACCTCTTACCTCATCTTCGGCGGGAGAAGTTGCAATGAATTGATTGAACTTGGAAATTCTGAAACCAGTAGGTATTACTGGAATGCTTTTGAGGGTGAAGGTGTCATTTTCGAATATCTGTCTCATGGACTTGATCCGTTAAAACAGACAGAAGCAAAAATTGATGAGTCACTTTGGAGAGGTGTATTAAATCCAAATGAATTTGTTGGCAATTCCCACTATCCAATTGTGAAAAGAAATTTGGATGAGGTATCTGATAAGGAACCACATATTGTTAGAGACGATTTCACGGCTTTGAAACGTAGATGGTATTTCGAACATCCGATTGGAAAACTTCTAGTACTGTCTGAAGCCGACAAAATGTTCAAAGCTCTGCAGGACACAAATCAAGCTATGGCTATACGCTTAAGTCGATTACTTGCCTTGATCAACAAGTGGTGGAACAAGGGCGATGCATCAAAAAGCGATTCACTTCGACTTTGGACACGACTCGCCTATTCACCACGGTCTAGAAGTCAAGCGATGGTTTCGGGCAATTCTGTTCCGAGGCCAGCACTGGCTCTTTTTAGACCTGAGTTAAGTCCTGTCTTAAGGGCTGCATTTGGAAACCAACCACTAAGTCATTTACTACTTGGCTCAACAGCTGATCCGCGTTTTGCAAGACTTGTAATTGATAGCCAACTCCTCCAGGCACTTCTTTCAGGTACAACTTCTGAAGGTAGCGATGAAATTGCAAGACGACTAAGCCAATTCAA
>JAIXOW010000262.1 GCA_027486615.1 Oxalobacteraceae bacterium
GGGACGAGGCGGTAATTCAAATGCGAGTCGTCAAGGCAAACCTGCAAGAAAATCTACACAAGCTGCAGGAACTGGTAATAGCTCTGGAGCGAAACAACGCACACCGAATACATCAGGTGCAAAACCACCAACACCTGGTTCACACACAGCACAAGCTAATAGACCAAACCGTCCACAACAAAAACCGGGTCAAGGTAATACGCAAACACGTCGAACTATGCGCGGTAAATAATGTTAAGCACAGGCAGCTAACAGGTGGGCTGCTGCACTGTGCTACATTTTCGCCTCACACACCGTTCTAAGCACTCAATTTCACTAACAGCATGACTGCCAGCGAGCACAACCCTAAAGAGCAACATACGCCAATGATGCGGCAGTATTTAGGCATCAAGGCGGAGTATCCGCACATGCTGCTGTTTTATCGCATGGGTGATTTTTATGAGTTGTTTTTTGAAGATGCAGAAAAAGCGTCACGTATCTTAGGCATCACCCTCACCCAACGTGGCTCATCAAATGGCAACCCCATCAAAATGGCAGGTGTGCCCTTTCACTCAGCTGATCAATATTTAGCAAAACTAGTTAAGCTCGGTGAATCAATTGCGATTTGTGAGCAAATTGGTGATCCTGCCACAAGCAAAGGTCCGGTTGAGCGTCGTGTACAACGTGTTATCACACCGGGTACCTTGATAGAGAGTGAATTACTGCCTGAAAAAACAGATCGTCCACTACTCGCTATTTATTTACAACCGAAACGTAAACAAATTGTTTTGGGATTGTCGTGGTTGTCACTCGCTAGTGGTCGATTTGGATTAACTGAATTCACGCTTGAAGAAAATCAACTTGCGGTTAGATTAAAACAAGAACTCGAACGACTTGCACCTGCTGAAATATTAATAGCGCAAGAACATGCGTCGCTATTACAAGCTCACTCTGGTGTGCCAAGCACCTCGATACCAGACTGGCATTTCGATATCAGCGCAGCACAAAAAAACTTACAAGAACATTTTGGTACTTCCACCTTAGCCGGATTTGGTATTAGTTCACATACTGTTTCTATCGGTGCGGCTGGCGCAGTACTCATGTATGCACGTCAAACGCAAGGACAAACTTGTCAACACATACGTAGTCTGACTGTTGAAACTGAAAACGAATATTTAGGCTTAGATGCAGCCACACGGCGTAATCTAGAATTAACAGAACCGCTACGTGCTAGCGATCACAATACATCTTCTACACTCTTATCCTTACTTGATCACTGTCGCACTGCGATGGGCTCACGCTTATTACGACACTGGATCCATCATCCAAGTAGGCATCAACAGACTGCACAAGCACGGCATACTGCGATTGCATCTCTCATTAAAACTGATTTAGTGTCAGAGTTAGCGACACCACTTGGCACCGTTCCTGATATTGAACGTATAGTTAGTCGTATCGCCCTACTCTCAGCACGTCCCAGAGATTTAGCTGGTTTACGTAATGGTTTAGCAGCATTACCTGTCATTGCAAAAAAAATAGCCGCGCATTATCCGCAATCGATTCAAACAGGCGATCAGCTGCATACCTTGTTTACACAATGTGACACACCGCTAGATTGTCAAACTCTACTAACGCGTGCGATTCGCGAAGAACCTTCTGCAGTTGTGCGTGATGGTGGCGTGATTGCCAATGGCTATGATGAAGAACTCGATACCTTGCGAGGCTTATCTGAAAACGCAGGTCAGTTTTTAATCGATTTAGAAACCCGTGAACGTGCACGAACTGGTATTGCTAATCTTAGAGTTGAATACAATCGTGTACATGGTTTTTACATCGAAGTGTCGAATGGTCAAACTGCAAAAGTACCGGATGATTATCGTCGCAGACAAACATTAAAAAATGCAGAACGTTACATTACACCGGAATTAAAAGCCTTTGAAGATAAAGCCTTATCTGCACAAGATCGTGCTTTAGCGCGTGAAAAACAACTCTATGATCAATTGCTACTCGACCTAGCGCAATTCATACCTAGTTTACAAGGCATCGCTACCGCAGTTGCAACGATAGATGTCTTGACGGCATTAGCGTTGCATGCAGAAAAACATGCATGGTGTAAGCCCGAGCTGACTTCAAATGCTGGACTACACATTGTGCAAGGACGTCATCCTGTTGTAGAAAATTCTATAGAACGTTTTATCGCTAATGATTGCATACTCTCACTAGAACGACGCTTGTTATTAATCACTGGCCCTAACATGGGTGGTAAATCGACTTACATGCGGCAACTCGCATTGATTACCTTGTTGGCGTATATGGGAAGTTATGTGCCTGCTACAGCGGCACAGATTGGGCCGATAGATCGTATCTTTACGCGTATCGGTGCAGCAGATGATTTAGCTGCAGGTTATTCCACATTTATGGTGGAAATGACAGAGTCTGCTGCAATTTTGCATGGCGCGACAGATCAATCTCTAGTGCTGATGGATGAAGTGGGTCGAGGTACATCGACCTTTGATGGTCTAGCCTTAGCTTGGGCAATTGCTGTTTGGCTGATTGAACAATCAAAGAGTTATACCTTGTTTGCCACGCATTATTTCGAGCTCACTCAATTACCAAATGCGCATGCTGCTTGTGCGAATGTGCATTTAGCTGCAGTTGAACATAAAGACAGTATTGTATTTCTGCATGCTGTACAAGATGGCCCTGCTTCGCAAAGCTATGGTCTGCAAGTTGCCCAACTTGCGGGTGTTCCCAATCCTGTTATACGCGCTGCACGCAAACATCTAGCAAGCTTGGAAGCTCAATCCTTAGAAGCGCAAGCAC
>JAIXOW010000159.1 GCA_027486615.1 Oxalobacteraceae bacterium
CAAAAAGTGAATTAAAATAAAAGAACTTAGAAAAGCTTCCATTGTCCCAATAGGAAGAAAAAGACAATTTCAGAAGAAAATACAACAACAACAGGCCCAACTACAACAACCATTCGAACTTTTGAACAACAGAAAAGTGAAAAAAGTGAAAATTGTTCTTCATTGGTCGGCAAAAGAAACAGGGAAAAAAAAATTGTGGATTGTTATACCGCCAAAATTTCCAGAGCAGCGTAGTTGTATATAAACTGCAGAAATTAATCCAAAATTGAAATGGAGCAAAACAGTGCCAAATTCAGTTTTAACTTTGAGAAAAAAACCATCAACAAAACAGTAACAAGTTTTATGGAAAAAAGTGTGCTGACAGAGGACCAAAAAAATTGCGTTAGTCAAATGGCACAAGGGAAAAAACTGAAAAAAGGTGACGCAAATATGCTACTACAGTGCTTGTTTGCTGCCATCATACCAGAAGGCCAAGAGGATGAAGAGGATGACCCAGACGCAATTTTTCAAGATTCGCAAGAAGTCATCAGCCAAGATGTGGACATCCAAATCAGCCAAAGCCAAAACAGCCAAAGCCAAAACAGCAAGGCCGCAGGCAGCCAAAGGGCACCAAGTTGTGAGAACAAAAATAGACAAATCCCAGCAAACCAAATGTGCAAATTCTATAAAAAAGGAAAATGCAGGTATGGCAAAGAGTGCAGAAACGAACATCCCAAATTCTGCAAAAAATTTATCAAACACGGGAGTCTGAAGTTTAGTCTTCAAGGATGTGACGGAAAATGTGAGAAGCCACACCCGGATGCCTGCCGAGACTCACTAAGGACAAAAGAGTGCAACAGAGAGAAATGCAGATTTTATCACATCAAAGGAACAAATGCAAAAAAGACAGGAGCACAGGGAAACATAATCAAAGAAAGCTACAGAGACAAAGAAGCTAAATCAGCCAGAGACGAGACAAAAGAAGAAAAGCCTGAGCAGGTAACAAAGCAAGTGGTTTTTTTAGAGATGGAAAAATCAATGATACAGAAAATGGAGCAAATGCTAAATCAGCAGATGGAGAGCTTCATAAACATGATAAGACCCCAATCACACTGGATGGGGCTATCCCAAAGGTCCAACCCAATGACGTGGAACAACAGCTAAAAATTTGCAGTTGGAACATACGACGTGGCCTCATCAAAAGAGAAGTGGAACTGAAAAACATTTTAAACACAGAAAAAGTTAATATTATGTTTTTGGTTGAAACGGACATAACAATGCTTAATGGAAAAGAAGACTACAAAATAGAAGGGTATGAAACCATTCTTCAAAAGACAGACCAAAATATGGAAAAAATAAGAATAATTGGCCTTGTTGAAGAAGAAATGAGAAATATCACAAAAGTCAGGACTGACTTAATGACAAAGGAATTCCCATCAATTTGGTTGGAAATAACAAGAAGCAAACAGAAAAATCTGCTCATCTGTGGTTTTTACAGAGAGTGGACCAGAAATGGTAACAGCTCAGAAAACGAACAATCGGTAAGGTTAAAAATATTAATTAATCAAATGGAGCAAGCAACAAATGAAAAAAAACTGTCATACTGCTGGGAGATGCAAATCTGTGTGCTGACCAATGGGATGAAGAAACCTACTACCAGTTCAAATTGGCAACAGAACTAAAGAGTGGATTAGCGCAATGTGGACTAGAAAATTTAGAACTAGGAAAAACGTATTTGGCCGATAGATTGAGAAAGGATGGTACAATCATTGAGAGTGCCCTGGATCATATCTATGTGAGCCTGGACCAGAATACAAAAGTGACTGGGAAAAAAATGGACACAAGTTCAACAGACCATCTGCCAATCATAGCAGAGATATGCATTAAAGTTCAACAAGGAAAAAAAGCAGAGTCAATTCAAAAAAGGTGCTTGAAAAACTTCACCCAACAAAAATGGCTTGAATGTCTGGCCGGAAAAGAATGGGAAGACCTTGGGAGGACAGAAGACATCAATGAAATGGCTGAAGATTTCAACAACAAAGTAAAAGAAGCACTTGATGTCTGTGCACCATGGAAAAATGTAAAAATACGTCAATACTACAAATCCGGAATATCGGATGAAACAAAACAATTAATTAGACAGAGAGATGACCTCCGAAAATCAATTCACAAGTCACCAAATGAGAAAAAAGTGCTTCATGAACAATATAAAAAGCTACGCAACCGAGTTACAAACCAAATCAGAAGAGACACTCAAAAGCACAATGAGGAAAAAGTGGATAAAGCTGGAGATGAAAAGGAAATCTGGAAGGTGGTAAATCAAGTCCTCAAACCAAAAGAAAAAAGTGAATGGAAACTAATAGAAGGAGAACAAGTGATTGAAAATGAAGAACAAATAGGAAACATTTTCAACAACTTTTTTGTGGAAAAAATCTTCTTATTGAAGTCAGGAATTGATCAAAAATATGTCAAAGAGCCACTCACTAAACTAAGAAAAAAGATGGAACATAAAAAAATTTCGTTTTCTTTAAAAACGGTCACAGAAAAAACAGTGTACAAAGCAATGTGCAGTTTGAAGAAGAAAAAAAGTGCTGGAGTTGATGGTATCAGTCAAGAAAATTTGGTCTTAGGAGCAAAAGCACTTGTTGTACCGCTGACAAGAATTATAAACAATTCAATAGCAAATGGTGAATTCCCAGAAATGTGGAAAGAGGCATTAGTAACTCCTATACTGAAGAAAGGAGATCCAACAAAGAAAGAAAACTACAGACCAGTCAGCTGTTTGTCAGTAGCATCAAAAGTACTGGAAAAAATTGTATGCGACCAAGTTACACACTACATGGAAATGCATAAGCTCCTTCCGGAAAATCAACATGGGTTCAGGCAAAAAAGATCAACAATGACAGCTCTATCGTCAATGCAACAAGAGTGGACAAAAAACTCAGAAGAAAATCTGAAAACAGGAATCTTGGTGTGGGACCTCTCAGCGGCCTATGATACCTTGTGCCCAACACTATTCTGCGAAAAACTAAAAATATATGGATTTGACAAAAATGCATGCAATTGGTTCATGTCCTTTCTAACGGGTCGCAGCCAACGAGTAAAAATTGGGACTGCAATCTCAGAATCAGTGAAGCTAATATCTGGAGTACCCCAAGGTGGCATTCTCTCTCCTATTATTTTCATAATATATGGAGCAGACATGGAAGAATGGGTTAAAGAATCCTGCATTTTTAACTATGCAGATGATACCGAATCAAGCTGTAAGGACAAAGATGAACAAGTAGTAATGAGAAAACTGGAAGAGGATGCTACAAACATTCTTGAATTCATGGC
>JAIXOW010000195.1 GCA_027486615.1 Oxalobacteraceae bacterium
ACTCGCCCTCGGCACACATATAGAAGCACAAGCTTTACTGCCGCAAGCACTCTTAGAGGCGAAAGCTTTAGTTAAGGGTTGGCTTTTTTATAGAAAAGACGAAAGTCTGTACTCTGCAGAATTAGGGTTGACAGAAGAACATTGTAAAGGATGGTGGTGCAGTATTGATGAAATCGATACGCATATCAGCGATAGTAATTTTGTTTTAACGCGATTGTCGTGGTTGGCACCAGCACGTGTATCTTCTGATGCGGGTTTAAAAAAGACCGCATTACAACAGCATCTGCTCCAGCATTTTGAGGTGGATAGTATGCCTGTGATGGTCGCAACAATGCGCGAGCAAGATGGCGAGTTGTTTGAGGTGGATAGAGGATTTGTGGTGCCTAGCGATTGGCAACAAAAAGCTTTGTTGAGCTATCAGCAGGGGGCGATAAAAATTTCTAACAAAGAATAAAAATTACTTATTGTTGTAAATGAAATCAATCAGTGCCGACGTGTTTTTGATGGCCAATCAGATGGAGTGAGTCATATTCACGCTGATTGGCTTCATGTTTTTTCATGATTAACCACATGATGGAAGATACACTTAAGCCGAATAAACAAATCACATAGTAAAGATTGAAATCATATTTAATCATGATGGCGTACAAAGCTAACATGAATAAAACAGATAAATTTTCACTAAAATTTTGCACTGCAATAGAATGGCCAGCACTCATTAAAACATGGCCTCGATGCTGTAGCAGAGCATTCATAGGAACGACAAAATAGCCTGATAGTGCACCGACTAAGATGAGTAAGGGATAGGCGAAATAGACTGAATGCACAAAGGTCATCAGAATGACAACCAAGCCCATTGCAAAACCAATTGGCATTACATTCAATGATTTTTTCAGCGGAATTAAACGCGCTGCTGCAATCGCTCCAAAAGCTACACCCAGCGCAACCACGCCTTGTAGAATGGCAGCTTTATCAAGCTGCATACCGAGTGCTTTTTCAGCCCATTTCAAAACAATAAACTGTAGCGTTGCGCCTGCGCCCCAAAACAAAGACGTCACTCCCAGTGAAATTTGACCTAATCGATCGCGCCATAAAGCGCTAACACAATGGGAGAACTCAATGACAAGTTTGAAGGGATTATGTTCTTGATTTTGATAATGCGGATTCGTGTTGGGAATATAAAGATTGAACAAAGCGGCAATAATATAAGAAAGCATGACGACGCTTAAGGCAATCTCTGTAGTAAACACCGAGGCTACCTGATGCAGAGGATTCATAAATCCGGGAAGATAATTAATCAGTTTATCGCTGACTAAAGCACCGCCTAAAACGGTACCAACAATAATCGACATCACCGTTAAGCCCTCGATCCACGCATTCGCTGCGACGAGTTTTTCGGGTGGAAGTAATTCGGTCAAAATGCCGTACTTAGCAGGAGAGTAGGCGGCAGCGCCAAAGCCAACGACGGCATAAGCGATTAAGGGATGAACCTGCAAAAACATCATCAAACAACCAGAAATCTTGACGAGGTTAGTGATGAACATTACCCGCCCTTTGGGAAAAGCATCAGCAAATGCGCCAACAAAAGGTGCTAGTAAGACATAGGAAAGAACAAAGAACAACTTGAGCATGGGTGTCATCCATGCTGGGGAATCCATTGTTGCTAAGAGAGCAATAGAAACAATGAGTAGAGCATTGTCTGCGACTGAGGAGAAAAACTGTGCCGCAATGATGTTGTAAAAGCCGCGATTCATGGATGAGCGTTGCAATATCAGTATCGGATTGCTTTATACCATGAAAACTCGGTCTCAGTCCTTAAGGGTGTCAAGGCTAATAGCTGTATCAATTGTGGAGGCCGCATAAAACTTAGTTAAAACGGTTCTTATGCAGTCAAAAATTGCTATAGCCAACTTGGTCTCCGGTAAAATGCCTACTCGATATTCATATTTTTCACTTAAATCTCCGCCTCTTTGCAATGCCTAGACCCCTTGTAGCTACTATCGATATCACTGCTTTGCAATCAAATCTGGCACTAGCGCGTCGTGCTATGCCTTCATCAAAAATCTGGGCTGTTGTAAAAGCGAATGCCTATGGACACGGACTAGCATCTGCACTCAAAGGTTTTGCAGATGCAGATGGACTGTCGCTATTAGAATGGGATGCAGCGATTCAGTTACGTGAAGCTGGATGGACTAAGCCAATTTTAATGTTAGAGGGCGCATTTGATGCGACTGATTTACAAATCGCTGATCAGCATAGATTGCAGATTGTGGTGCATCAGGATCAGCAAATAGCCATGCTCAAGGATGCAGCCTTATCATCAACTTCATCAACTTTATCTCAGCCGATTGATGTGCATATAAAAATCAATACGGGTATGAATCGTTTAGGTTTTCCAGTTGATCGTGTGCAGCCTGCTTATGGATTACTTCGTTCCTTACCCTGTGTAGGAAAAATTTCTTTCATGACGCATTTTGCGAATGCAGAAAATAATCATGCAGTCTTGAATGCAAATTCACAGTACCAACAATTTTGTTCGGCGATTCAAGGATTAGATGGTGAGATTAGTGTGGCAAATTCTGCAGCTGTCTTACTCCATAAAGATATGTCAGCGCAATGGATTAGGCCCGGTGTGATGTTGTATGGTGCTTCGCCTAGTAATAGCGAAGCAGCTGTGTATGGTTTGCGGCCAGCGATGACATTGCAAAGTCAGTTAATGGCGATACAAACCTTACAAGCGGGTGAATTTGTTGGTTACGGTAGTTTATTTAAAGCCGAAAAAACTACACGCGTTGGTGTTGTCGCTTGCGGCTATGCAGATGGTTATCCACGACATGCAAAAGCAGGCACTCCCGTGTTAGTGGATGGTCAGCGTGTGCCATTAATAGGTCGTGTTTCTATGGATATGCTCACTGTCGATGTCACATCGCTTCCTAACGTTGAGGTGGGAGCTAAAGTGACTTTATGGGGCGAGGGTTTAGCCATTGATGAAGTGGCTGCTGCAAGTGACACTATAGGCTATGAATTAATGTGTGCAATTGCGCCGCGAGTGGCACGAGCTGAAAAAAATTAAGGTAATGTATTCGCATGGCTAAAGCAAAAATCAATTACACCTGTACTGAATGCGGTGGTATCAGTAACAAGTGGGCAGGACAATGTTCTTCTTGTGAGCGATGGAATACCTTAGTTGAAACCATAGTTGAATCAGGTGGAAATCGTTATTCAAATCAAGCACAAGGTATTGCACAAACTGCGCCTGTGATGAGTCTGGCAGATATTGAAGCGATTGATGTTCCACGCTTTGGAACAGGTATCGATGAATTTGATCGTGTCTTAGGTGGTGGATTAGTAGCAGGTGGTGTGGTGTTAATCGGTGGTGATCCAGGTATTGGTAAATCAACGCTCTTATTACAAGCACTCGCAAATGTCTCTAAACTTAAAAAAGTTTTATATGTGAGTGGTGAAGAGTCAGGTGCACAAATTGCCTTGCGTGCAAAGCGCTTGGCAGTTGATGCTGATGATTTGAAATTGCAAGCAGAAATACAGTTAGAAAAAATTCTCAACACCTTGGCTGACTTAAAGCCACAGGTTGCAGTGATTGATTCTATTCAAACAATTTATTCCGATGCACTCACTTCAGCACCTGGATCTGTTGCGCAAGTACGTGAATGTGCGGCGCAGCTTACGCGTGTTGCGAAACAATCTGGTATCACGATTATTTTGGTCGGCCATGTCACTAAAGAAGGTGCGCTTGCAGGGCCGCGGGTGTTAGAGCATATCGTTGATACAGTGCTGTATTTCGAAGGTGATACACATTCTAGTTTTCGTTTAGTGCGTGCATTTAAAAATCGCTTTGGTGCCGTGAATGAACTCGGTGTGTTTGCTATGACAGAAAAAGGTTTAAAGGGTGTGTCAAATCCTTCTGCACTTTTTCTTTCTCAGCATGACAATCAAGTACCCGGCTCTTGTGTGATGGTGACGCAAGAGGGTAGTCGTCCATTATTAGTAGAAATACAGGCTTTAGTTGATAGCTCACATGTACCGAATGCTCGACGCTTGTCGGTAGGTTTAGAGCAAAATCGTCTAGCGATGTTATTAGCTGTCTTACATCGCCATGCAGGAGTAGCTGCTTTTGATCAAGATGTTTTTATTAACGCAGTCGGTGGTGTGAAGATTACTGAACCTGCTGCTGATTTACCAGTCCTTCTTGCGATTAACTCATCTATGCGCAATCGTCCCTTGCCACGAGGCTTAGTCGCTTTTGGTGAAGTGGGATTAGCAGGTGAAATACGCCCAGCTCCGCGTGGTCAAGAACGTTTACGTGAAGCCGCTAAATTAGGATTTTCAATTGCCGTTGTACCCAAAGCGAATTTACCTAAGCAAAAAATTGAAGGCTTAGAAGTGATAGGTGTAGAACGTATTGATGATGCGATGAATAAAATCAGAGAAATGCAGTAAGACCTTTTCGATCTAATTCATTATTAACCGTGCTGCTTGAACTCCGCTACGCACTGCGCTTTCTAAGGTGGCGGGGTAGTCACTTTTGGTGTAATCACCAGCTAAAACAATATTATCAATCTTGGTTTTATTTGGAAGTCTATCTAGGTTCGGTGTACAAGTAAACGTAGCGCGTTTTTCAGTGATGATGCTAGTCCATTCAGGTTTTGCATACGCCGGCTGTTGAAAGGCAGTTGCTAATTGATTCGCGACTGCTAGGGATAGTTCAGAATGATCTAGCTTACTTGCCTCATTCGCTGCGCTGATGACGACAGCAAATAATCCTGCTTGGTCTGGATTGAGATAGCCACGATCAAATACAAATTGCCCCCATGCGTTGTCATTTGCTTCATCTAACAAAGCATAAAAAGCATGATCTAGGCGTGTTGATTTTGCATATTGCAAATAACATGTCGTGATAGCTTCGTACTCAAAGTGATGTGTAGCGATCGATTCATCATGTTCACGCATTAAATCCTGTGTGATCCAAGGTGGGGTTGCGATTACGATGGCATCAAACTCCGATGCATAATCATCACCCGTTATTTTTATGCCCGTAGTGAGTCGCTCTATTTGTTTAATGCGTGTACCAAATTCTATTTTCCCGCCATGAGATTCGATATAAGCGATTGCAGCCTCTGGAAACAAGGCAGTTAAATCTTGTTTAGGTAGTAGCATGTCAGAGGCAGAGCGGCGTGCGCCTAGGCTGTCGCGTAAGACACTCAGAAAAACATTTGCCGAAGCACGTTCAGGTGGTGTGTTTAATGCAGCGATACATAAAGGGCGCCACATGCAGACGATGAGTTTCTCTGTTTGATTAAACCGTTCTAATAATTCACTGACACTGGAGTCATGATCAAGCTGCCAACCCATCCAACGTGCTGCACTTGAAAATTGTGCCAATGCGAGTTTATCGCTCCAACTCAAGCCTTGTGATGTGATTAGTGCACTTAGTATGTGTAAGGGTGCTGGTAATAGTGAGGCGATAAATTTTATGCCTTTACTAGTGTCTGTGTAACGCATTTGCACAGGTAAACGCAACATCAGTTCCGACGGTTTTAATCCAACTACGCGCATAAGTCGTATGGTTTCGCTATAGGCGCCTAGCAAGATATGCTGGCCATTGTCGAGATGATTTCCGTGTTGGGTAATGCGTCTAGCTCGTCCACCTGCTATTCGCGCTGCTTCAATTAAGGTGACTGTATGACCTTTGCTCGCACATTCAACCGCAGCAGCGCAACCTGCCCAACCAGCTCCTATGACTGCGACATTACGGCTAGATGGTCTACGCAAAGACATTAATTACGAACCCACGTTTTCCAAGCTAGCCACAGCTTACGTATGGGCGTGAGTGAGAGTCGATGTTGAAGCACATGAAAACCATCGTCTGCAATTTCATTGAGTAGGCTGTGGTAAATCGCTGCCATAATCAAGCCAGGGCGTTGTGCACGTTTATCTTCCGCAGGTAATAGTGCAAAGGCTGCGTCATAATAAGTTTGTGCGCGTTCAACTTGAAAGCGCATCAAGGCTTCGAATCGTTCACTATGTTTTGCATTGAGTAATTCCGATGCAGGTACGTTATAGGTCTGACATTCATTGATCGGTAAATAGATACGACCGCGACGTGCATCTTCACCTACATCACGAATAATATTTGTGAGTTGAAAGGCGAGTCCTAGTTTTTCTGCATACTCTAATGTGCGAGGGTTGGTGCAACCAAAGATACTGGCAGACATGATACCCACTGCGCTAGCGACATGCCAGCAATAGCGTTCTAAGGCAATGAAGTCTAGGTAACGGGTTTGATCTAAATCCATTTCCATGCCATTAATAACTGCATGTAAATGTTCACCTTTGATGTTAAATGTTTCAACATGAGGTGCTAAAGCTTGTGTAACCGGATGTGCTGGTGTGCCTGCTAGCATATTGTTGACTTCATTACGCCACCAGTTGAGTGTGGTGCGTGCTATCGCTGTGTCAGTACATTCATCAACTACATCATCGACTTCACGACAAAATGCGTACAGTGCTGTTATCGCTAAACGTCTTTGTGGTGGTAAGAATAAAAAGCTGTAATAAAAGCTGGAGCCGCTTTTTGCGGCTTTTTGTTGGCAGTATTCTTGCGGTGACATGATTATTTTTAAGTTCTAAGCAAAGGATAATTTTTATTTCACATCCAACAGGCGCGCCATAGCATCAAGGCCCAATCTGTTTTCACTAGCTGTGGTCGACGATGAAAAACATCATAGTCAACTGATTGTATTTTTTCTAGTATACGTAAGCCGCCTTGAATAATCATTCTTAACTCCCATCCCATACGACCTGGAATTTGATGTGGGAGAGTTGCGCCTTGCATTAATAAGGAACGTGCTCGTTCAACTTGGTAGGACATTAAAGCGTGCCAATCATCATCAAGCTTGGCGTTGGCTATGTGGTTTTCTGTTATCCCAAAGCGTGCAAGATCTTCTAGTGGAAGATAGATGCGGGATTTTTCCCAATCGATTGCGACGTCTTGTAAAAAATTAATCAATTGTAGAGCGCTACAAATAGCATCAGATTGTGTTTGGTTGGATGCTGTTTGTTGTTTAAATAAACTCAACATAATGCGGCCGACTGGATTTGCAGATCGTCTGCAATAGTCTAACAAGCTATCAAAGTTTGTATAACGGGTTGTAGTGATGTCTTGTTTAAATGCGGAGAGTAAATCTCTGAATGCTTGCAGCGGTATTTCGTATTGCTTGATGACCGTTTCTAATTCTTGAAATAATTGTGTTTTAGGTTTTTGTCGTTGCTCAATACAATCTAACTCTTGTTCGTATATTGCAAGCGCAGCAAGTCGTTCTTCGGCGCTGGCTGTTCCTTCATCTGCAATATCATCAGCTGATCGCGCAAAGGCATAAATCACTCTAATTGGCGCTCTTAAATGAGCCGGTAATAGAGGTGATGCAACCGGAAAATTTTCGTAATGCGAATTTGACATCAAATTGAGCTGCTTGTTAATGAAACGATAATCTTATTCTTGCCCGTATTTGGCTATAATTAACTAACTTCAAAGTCAGTAAAAATATTGCCAACCATATCTAAGCCACTGTCTGTTTTTAAGAGATTAAACAGGCAGGGCGAATAGTAAAGGAAAAATAGTGCTTCACATGATGAACAAAGTGCGCCCTCAGGTCGCAGCCAACTCGCTTCCACAATCGCTTAATCAGTTGATTACACAATTTTCAGTCATTGCCATGGCGTTGTTGTTAGCCGCTTGCTCAGAAAAACCACCTGTAGTTGAAGATATTCGTCCTGTTCGTGCAATACAAATTTCGCCCGCAGGTGCTGAGAACGTGGTTGAGCTAGCCGGGGAAATTCAGCCGCGTTATGAATCGCGCTTGGGTTTTCGCGTTGGTGGCAAGTTGATTGCTCGCCAAGTTGAGATTGGTAGCGTGGTCAAGCGTGGACAGTTGTTAATGCAGATTGATCCGCGTGATTTACAACTATCTCAATCTCAAGCCAATGCTTCGGTGAATGCAGCAGCCAGCAATCTATCCCTAGCAAAAGCGGAATATGAACGCTACCGCGAATTAAGACAAAAAAACTTTGTGAGCCAAGCCGTGTTAGATGCAAAAGAAGCGGCTTATAAATCTGCACTCGCGAATCATGAACAGAGTAATGCAGCTTTGAATATCGCTACCAATCAAAACAGCTATGCGAATTTAGTTGCCGATGCCGATGGTGTCGTCACTGCCTTGCAAGCAGAAGCGGGACAAGTGGTGGCAGCAGGAACGCCAGTAGTGCAACTGGCTAGAACGGGTGAGAAGGAAGCGCGAATTAGTATTCCTGAAGATCAGGTCGAGATGGTTAGACAAGTCAAAGAGATGCAAGTACGCATTTGGGCAAATCAAGCATTGGTGTTGCGTGGTCAATTACGTGAACTCTCTCCTGTTGCTGATCCAGCTACACGTACCTACACCGCAAAAATATCTATACCGAATGCGCCACCTGAGGTGCGATTGGGGATGACTGCAACGGTACGTTTTATTACAAAAGCAGATAAAAATCTGATTCGTTTACCTTTAACGGTGCTCTTGAATGAAAAAAATCAGACTTCAATTTGGGTTATCGAAAATGGTGCTGTGAAATCAGTGCCAGTGCAAGTCGGAGGTGTGATGGGCAATGAAGTCGTCATTGCATCCGGTGTGAATGCAGGGCAGATGATTGTGACTGCGGGTGTGAACACCTTACGTGCCGGTCAAAAAGTACATGTGCTTGGTCAAGAGCTAGATACAAAACCACAGCAAAGCCCGCAGCAAAATTCGCAACAAACCTCGCAGCCATCGACTGAGGCAGGCAAATGAAAGATCGTCTCAATCTCTCACGTTGGGCGTTAGAGCATATTCCTTTAGTACGTTATCTCATGGTGGTGCTGCTGTTAGGTGGCATTTTAGGTTATAGCAAGTTAGGACAGGATGAAGATCCTCCTTTTACCTTTCGTGCCATGGTGGTGCGAGCTTACTGGCCTGGCGCAAGCTCTTTACAAATGGCGGAGCAAGTCACCGACAAGCTAGAAAAGAAATTACAAGAAACGCCTTTCATCGACACCATACGGAGTTATTCCAAACCTGGTGAAACGTTGATCATTCTGCAGTTGCGTGAGTCAACGCCACCGAGAGAAGTGACACAAGCTTGGTATCAAGTGCGGAAAAAAATTGGCGACATACGTAACACCTTGCCTTCAGGAGTGATTGGCCCGCTTTATAACGATGAATTTGGCGATACCTTCGGATCGATTTTTGCTCTTTCAGCAGATGGCTTTACTTATGCTGAAGTAAAAGACTATGCAGATTTTGTACGTCAACAATTGTTGAGTGTGAAATCGGTTTCTAAGGTAGAGCTTTATGGCGTGCAAGATGAAAAAATATTTATAGAATTCTCCACGCGTAAATTTGCGCAGTTAGGTCTATCGCTTGATAGCATTATTGCGCAGATCAATGAACAAAATGCAGTTGACGGTAGCGGTGTATTAGTTACCCCTAGCGATAACTTGCAAGTGCGTGTGACAGGTTCAATGCGTACTTCAAAAGATTTTGAAAACATGCCTCTGCGTGCGAATGGCAATAGTTTTAGGCTGGGTGATTTTGCGAAAGTGAGTCGCGCTTTCGTTGATCCGCCGCGCGACAAGATGCGCTTCAATGGTAAGGAAGTCATTGGTTTAGGCGTCTCTATGGAAAAG
>JAIXOW010000012.1 GCA_027486615.1 Oxalobacteraceae bacterium
CATTCACCATGTATTCATGACAGAGGCGATCGAGTTCATCAGTGCTGATGCCTTGTTTTACTTGTGGTGCTATGAAATCAAGCACTTCAGATGCAAGTCTGCCGGCAATGCGCATGCCTTGTATATCTTCTTCGGTCTTAATGGAAATTTGGCCCATGTTGTCATACTTGCACCATTTTGCATGGTGAATCTTTATTTGAAGTCGAAATTATAGTCTAGGCATAGGCTTAGCGCTCTTAGAATGCGGATAGAGGTTGGAGAAAAATTGTTTATCGGTTAAAATTCTTGGTTAGCTAAATAACAGTTATACATGCTGTTATTTTGCTAATTAGTAAATAGTTTGCTTAGATATTTTCTAAGCGTTTTTTGTAAATTTCGAATCTATCCCAACAAGGGTGCTTGAGTCAGCAAAATGATTCAGGTCACTGGGTAGATTCTAGAACTAACCCTGGAGAATCAATTATGTCAGTCACCATGCGTGAAATGCTGGAAGCCGGTGTGCATTTTGGCCACCAAACTCGCTTCTGGAATCCTAAGATGGCCCCTTTTATCTTCGGTCATCGCAACAAAATTCATATCGTCAACTTGGAAAAAACTCTGGGCATGTACCAAGAGGCGATGAAATACATACGTCAACTATCTGCTAACCGCGGCACCATTTTAATGGTTGGCACCAAACGTCAAGCGCGCGAGATTATCGCGACTGAAGCGAAGCGTGCTGGTGTGCCTTATGTTGATCAACGTTGGTTGGGTGGTATGTTGACTAACTTCAAAACCATCAAAACTTCTATCAAGCGTTTAAAAGAAATGGAAGTTTCTGTTGCTGAAGGTTCAGTTGAAAAACTGTCGAAAAAAGAAGCGCTGATGTTTAGCCGTGAACTCGACAAACTGCAAAAAGCAATGGGCGGTATCAAAGACATGGGCGGCGTGCCTGATGCGATTTTCGTGATTGACGTCGGTTTTCACAAAGGTGCAATCTCTGAAGCCGTTAAACTGGGTATTCCTGTTATTGGTGTGGTTGATACCAACCACTCTCCAGATGGCGTGAACTATGTGATCCCTGGTAATGATGACTCATCAAAAGCGATTACCTTGTATGCACGTGGTGTGGCTGATGCCATCCTCGAAGGTCGCGCAAACTCAGTAAAAGATATCGTCGAATCCGTGAAAGCTGGTGCTGACGAATTCGTAGAAGTAAACGACGAGGCTTAATGCCAGCAGTGTTGGCCAGTCTCACTCGCAAGTGAGACGGAAAAATTGGGGCAACAGCAGTTAGCCCCTTTTTTTCGAGTACATGAATTGAATGCATTGTGAACTTTACAGAGAATGTCGAATGACATCTCGCAATTAGGAGAAAGAAAATGGCGGCAATTACGGCGGCAATGGTAGGTGAACTTCGCGCCAAGACAGACGCTCCCATGATGGAGTGCAAAAAGGCATTAACAGAAGCTGATGGTGATATGGACCGTGCGGAAGAAATTCTGCGTGTGAAATTGGGTAGCAAAGCTTCTAAAGCAGCATCGCGTATTGCAGCTGAAGGTGTCGTTGCTTCACATATCAAAGGATCAGTAGGTGCTTTAGTGGAAGTCAATTGCGAAACGGACTTCGTCACAAAAAATGATGATTTCTTAAAATTAGCGGGCGATGTTGCACGTTTAGTTGCAGAACATAATCCTGCAGATTTAGCTGCATTAGCTGCCTTACCATTAGATGGCAAAACTGTAGAAGAACAACGTACAACCTTAGTTGGTCGTATTGGTGAAAACATGTCTATCCGTCGTTTTCAGCGTTTTGACACAGCTTCTAAACTCACTGCCTATTTACATGGCACCCGTATTGGTGTGATGGTGGAATTTGATGCAGCTGATGAGCAAATTGGTAAAGACGTTGCAATGCATATTGCAGCGATGAAGCCAGTGGCACTCTCATCAGAACAAGTACCTGCAGACTTGATTGAAAAAGAACGTTCAGTCGCACGTTTAAAAGCGGAAGAATCAGGTAAGCCAGCTGATATCGCTGAAAAAATGGTGGAAGGTTCTGTACAAAAATTCTTGAAAGAAGTGTCACTCTTCAATCAGACCTTCGTAAAGAACGATAAGCAGACAGTGGAGCAAATGCTCAAAGCAAGTAATGCATCTGTTAAGGCTTTCACCATGTATGTGGTGGGTGAAGGCATTGAGAAAAAACAAGATGACTTTGCAGCAGAGGTGGCAGCGCAAGTAGCTGCAGCCAAACAAGGATAAGTATCAGTAATGATTAAACGGGCCGAGAGGCCCGTTTTTTTGGGCGCCCTTAGTGGCAAACCCCAAGAACAGCAGGATCAGCCGTTAGAATAACGGTGGTTTTTGTGATGAAGGTTAAATTGAAAATAAATCATCCTCGGAGCCAGGCCTATGACTACACCCGCTTATAAGCGCGTACTACTGAAACTCTCTGGTGAAGCCCTCATGGGTGACGATCCTTATGGTATTAATCGCGCCACCATAGAACGCATGGTGGCCGATGTCTCTGACGTTGCTAAACTTGGTGTAGAGCTAGCAATTGTCATTGGTGGTGGAAATATTTTTCGCGGCGTTGCACCTGGTGCGCAGGGTATGGACAGAGCCACTGCAGACTACATGGGCATGCTGGCAACGGTGATGAATTCATTAGCTTTAGCTGATGCGATGCGTCAGGGTGGTATGGTAGCTAGGGTGATGTCAGCAATTGGTATTGAACAAGTGGTTGAGCCTTATGTGCGTCCTAAGGCTTTGCAGTATATGGAAGAAGGCAAAATTGTTATCTTCGCTGCGGGTACCGGTAATCCATTTTTCACAACAGATACTGCAGCCGCATTGCGTGGTGCTGAGATAGGCGCTGAAGTCGTTTTGAAAGCGACCAAGGTAGATGGTGTGTATAGCGCAGATCCGAAAAAAGATCCAACAGCCACACGTTATTCAGCGATCACGTTTGATGAAGCGATTGCTAAACATTTACAAGTGATGGATGCCACTGCGTTTGCTTTATGCCGTGATCAGAAGTTACCTATTAAAGTCTTTTCTATTATCAAGTCCGGTGCATTGCAACGCGTGATAATGGGCGAAGACGAGGGCACTTTGGTTCATGTTTAAATCACAGTAGATTGAAGAATAGCTACGCTGATTAACATCAAGTTCATAGAATTTATTGTAGGAGGAAAACAGCATGACGATTGCTGATATTAAGAAAAACACAGATCAAAAAATGCATAAGTCGATAGAGACTTTGAAATCCAATTTAGCTAAAGTGCGTACTGGTCGTGCGCATGCAGGTATGTTGGATCATGTGGTGGTGGATTACTATGGCACGCCTACACCGATTAGTGGTGTGGCTAACATTACCTTGTTGGATGCACGTACTTTAGGCGTTCAACCATGGGAGAAAAAACTACTAAGCACCATAGAAAAAGCGATACGTGAATCCGATCTTGGTTTAAATCCTTCCGCACAGGGTGATTTAATTCGTGTGCCTACTCCAGCGTTGACGGAAGAGCGTCGTAAAGAAATGGTCAAGCTAGTTAAAGTTGAAGCGGAAGATGCCAAGATCGCTATTCGTAATGTGCGTCGTGATGCGAATGAAGGTTTGAAAAAATTATTGAAAGATAAAACGGTATCAGAAGACGATGAACGTCGTGCTCAAGATGAAGTACAAAAGCTTACAGATAAATTCGTAGCTGAGATAGATAAGTTAGTACAAGAAAAAGAAAAAGAAGTGATGACGGTATAGCGCCTTAAAAAGAGCGCTCGTTTGTTATGAAGTTTCACGGTTTTATTTTTCAATCACTTTGTATGGTCTATGGATTTAACCAGTTCAACGCAAGAAATACCTGATGCGCCTTTAGTACCAAGACATATTGCCATCATTATGGATGGCAATGGTCGTTGGGCCACTTCGCGCTATCTACCCAGAGTAACGGGGCATGTGAAAGGTGTGGAAGCAGTGCGCGGTGTGGTGCAAGCTTGTGCTGAGCGTGGTGTGCAATTTCTTACGCTGTTTGCATTTAGTTCGGAAAATTGGCGTCGTCCTGCAGAAGAAGTGTCTATGCTCATGCGTTTATTTGTGAGTGCATTAGAGCGTGAAGTGAAACGTATGCACGCTAATAACATACGCTTAAAAATAGTGGGTGATTTAACGCGCTTCGATAGCAATTTACAAAAGATGATAGAAGAAGCACAAGTACATACTGCTGCAAACACCGGTCTTACTTTGACGGTTTGTGCTAATTACGGTGGTCGTTGGGATGTCATGCAAGCTACACAAAAAATGATGGCAGCCATGCCTGGTATCACGGATTTCTCTGAAGAAGATCTCGCACGCCATTTAGTCATGGCTTATGCGCCAGAACCTGATCTCTTTATTCGCACTGGTGGTGAACAACGTATTTCAAATTTTCTGTTGTGGCAGTTAGCCTATGCAGAACTGTATTTTACTGACACCTATTGGCCTGATTTTGATGCTGCTTCACTGGATGCAGCGATTCTCTCTTATCAGCAGCGCGAGCGACGCTTTGGACGCACTAGTGCGCAAGTGCAGGAAGTTAGGAAAGCTTCTTAATGCTAGGACAACGTATCATCACCGCCATCGTGTTGTTAGTGTTGTTAGCAGCTGTACTGCTTTCTGGTTCAGACTTAATTGTAAAAATCACTATTGCTATATTTTTTGCTGCAGCAGTTTGGGAAAGTCTGCGACTCTTTTCTATCAATCGTGCCTTGCCACTATCGCTGATCGCTGTGCCCGTTTTATTTTGGTCATTGGCAACGCAAACACCAGTTGATATTTTTAATCTCGCTTTAATCTGCGTGTTAGTCTGGTCCATGCGGTTTTTCCCTTCATTGAAATTTGGTTTGCCCACTACGGATGGTGCGCGTGGTTATTTATTCACTCTCATTTTTCTCTTAACACTGCTGGGCTGTTTCATTTCAATTTATGTGTTGTATCAGCGCTCAGTGCTGTTTTTAATTTCTGCGATGGCTATCGTTTGGATAGCAGACATCGGTGCTTATTTTGTAGGACGTGCTATCGGCAAACGTAAACTTGCGCCCACTATTTCACCAGGTAAGAGTTGGGAAGGTGTGGCAGGTGGCTGGTTGTTCGTTATGCTGTTTGGTATGGCCAGTGTTTTCACACCAATATTAGCTGATAGTTTTAGTGCGCAATTGCTGCGTAGTTTAGGTTGGCCTCTGTGGATGTTATGCATGACGGGGATTGTTGCAGCGAGTGTTGTTGGCGATTTATTTGAATCGTTACTAAAGCGCCGTGCTGGTGTAAAAGATAGTAGTACGCTATTACCAGGCCATGGTGGTGTGTTAGACCGTATTGATGCTCTGATCCCAGTAATGCCTTTGATTGTGTTGATGAGTATTGGACTATAAAAATAATAAAGCCATAGTATGCAAAAACACTCAGCACAATCTATCACCATACTCGGCTCAACCGGTTCAATTGGTGTTTCTACACTTGATGTGATTGCTCGTCATCCCGATCGTTATTCTGTTTATGCATTAACGGCACATAGCAATGTTGATGTATTAGCGGAGCAGTGTGCTCGTTTTCAGCCTCAGTGTGTGGTGGTTGGTTCAGCACTAGCTGCAGCAGAGTTAACTGTGCTATTAAAAAAAGCAGGATTAAAAACGGAAGTGAGCTATGGCCCTGACGCTTTATGTGACGTTGCTTCTGCAACAGCATGTGATGTAGTGATGGCAGCTATTGTAGGAGCGGCTGGTTTACCTTCTGCATTAGCAGCAGCAAAAGCGGGTAAGAAAATTTTATTGGCGAATAAAGAAGCGCTGGTGATGTCTGGTCAGATTTTCATGGATGCGGTGCATGAAAGTCGTGCCACCTTATTGCCGATTGATAGTGAACACAATGCGATCTTCCAATGCTTGCCGCTGAATTATGCGCGCGTGCCTGTTCATCATGGCATTCGTAAAATATTGCTCACGGCATCAGGCGGACCTTTTCTGC
>JAIXOW010000260.1 GCA_027486615.1 Oxalobacteraceae bacterium
AGCATTTTGTCAGGGCAACTCTTTATTGCAGGTATTTCTTTTTCTTTCAGGGCTGTTTGTTTTTTTCTAATTATTCATTTTATCTTTATTAGCGCTATAGGCGAAAAAAAACCGGAGAACAAAGTCGCCGGTTTTTTTAGCAAACCCTCGCGGGTTGCAGGGAATAACTTAGAAGTTGTAGGTGTAATTAGCGCGTACAGAATTTTTTGATTCGTCTACAGCGCCATTACTTCTCGCATAACGTAACCCTACAGTGTGATTTTCATTGAAATCATAAAGTAGCATGGCGTGATGACGAACGCTATCAAATGCAGGAACTTGATCTTCATTGAACGCGTTTCGATATCGAGATCCCACATCAACCGCAAAACCCATACCCAAAGGAACTTTTAGACCAACATCTACTGCGTAGTGTTTTGTATTTTTGGCAATTGTAGTTTGATCATTAAATTTTTGTCCCACTCTAACTGAAACATAGGGATAGAAACCCATTCCTGTTTCAAATGATTTTTTTACCTTAAGTTCGACATTTTGCGTATTCAGACTTGAGGAAGATGTTCCTGGAGTTGCAGGATCAGCATAGCCCGCCTTGATAGAATATTCCCATTTGTTCGGTGCTTTAACACCGATTGTCATATTAACTGCAGCATTTTTTTTGCCTGAGGAACGTTTTTCTTCATCAGCATAATCAAAAGAAACAAAGGGTTTTAACTGTGCTTGAGCGGAAATTGCGCTCAGTGTCAGTAGTGCACCTATAAGGATTTTTTTCATAATATGCCTTCTGTTATTCAAATTATCTTGTGGAAATGATTATAAAAGCCTAATTTCAACCTACTGCTAGCTGTAGCCGTAACATCTTAAAAAAGTGTTGTAAATCTGCATCAATTACATAAGATTGCGAGAACTTTAGGTTTTCCTTTGCCAATAAAGAATGTTCGCCGCCAAAATTTCAGCCGTGCTGGCTACCGTCACGATAGGCGGCGGATTGGGTTTAACTTTGTCCGTTTCATTGGGTGAATAGACGGTGTATTTAACTGGATTGATTTTGCCGTAGGACGGAATCTTCGCTTGCTCGGTGCTTTGAAATAGACGGTCTGTGCTGGCTGCTGTGGGGAAGGGCAAATCTGCATCCACAGGTTTTTTTGTGACTTGCATCAATGCAGCAGCGGCCGTAACGGGTTTGCCGCCAAAGGCTTTCATGTCGGCGAATGCATTTAAATTTTCATATCCGAGAGCGACCAGTTTTTTTGCGGCATTTGCATTGGTTCCTAATGTATTCGCATTGGTGCCGGCTGGTAGCGCATTTAATTCTCTGATTGTGTCTGGCAATCTACTCAAAATCCCCATTTGCTCTAGCGCAGAGAGATTTGTATTTTTAAAGTTTTCAGACGTCATGCCAGTCATGGCTAACATTTGTACTGCCTTGGGTTCGAGTAAAGCTTTAGCGTCTAACGCATTTGTACCCCTAGGAAAATTCGCTAAGGAAGTAACGCCTAGTGCTGAGAGTGCAGTAAAGGCACCTTTTAATTCACGAAATCGATCGGTTGATAGCTTACCTGGATTGTTTGGGTCTTCTATGAGTTTGAAGGCTTGATAGATGGTGGTGCCTTTGGGGAAGGCAGTTAAATCATAGATGCCTGCTTTCGCCAATGCTGAGCCAACTAAACCATTGGTTTTGCTCTGATAGAGTGTATCGATCGCTCCCACTGCAGAGGTGCCCACTTTAAAGCGTGAGAGATCGTTGTATCCCAACTCTTTAAGAGATTTGGTCGCAGCAACATTTTTATTGACTAAATCTTGCGATAAAACCAGATTGCCAGGCGTTTTAGGATTACCGTCCTCTTTCCATTGCGAGACCATTTTGTAAGCATTTGCCCATGTCACACCTTTTGGAAATCCTTTGGGCATGGTGTCGGTTTCACTGGCGTCAGATACCCCTGCCGCTTTTAGAGCAGTAGTTAGCTCAGCTTTCATTTGAGCTAAGGCGGCACTGGAGACTGCAGACATTGCACCTGTGCCAGCCATGGAATTAACGCGAGTAATCATAGGAATCGTCTAGTAAAGCCAGTTCGTTTGCGGCTATTACAGCAAGATTCATACCATTTCATTTAGCCTGAATTGTCAGGAAAGACGACAGAAGTCAGTGCGAATAATTCCAAAAAGATAATTTTATAAGTCGGCTTACTTGTGTTTTTGAGAGATGACGACTGTCAGCTGTGCCATACTAAAACCGGAGTCGCTATGCAGCACAAGTCCAGTCAACACGTTTATGATTTTTATACAGAATCCTCTATGTACTCACCACGTTTTATAAAAAAAATCTTTGCATTATCTTGGAAAGATTTATTTTTTGTTCTGATTCCTTTACTGCTCTTGGTTGGCTTGGTTGGATGGTTGACTTTTACCATGCTGCAGCCAGCACCACCTGATACCGTCGTGATCTTGAGCGGCCCTGAAGTGAGTAGCTTTCAAAATACCGAAAAAAAAAAAAAAAAAATTATTGAATCACACGGTGTGAAAGTGAAAGTGGTGATGACTGATGGTTCAGATGAAAATCTGCAACTGTTAATGAATAAAAAAGTGGCTGCTGATGTAGCGTTGGTTCAAAACGGGTTAGCTGATAAAGAAGAATTACAGTCCTTAGTTTCATTAGGCACGCTGTATGTGCAACCGATGTTAGTTTTTTACCGTGCAACCAATCCTATAGATAAAATCCCTCAGCTAAAAAATAAGCGGGTTGCGATTGGCCCTGAGGGGAGTGGTACTAATATACTCTCTAAAAAAATATTTGAAGCCAATGAAATAAAACCAACCGAAGTAAATTTGCTCGCTATGGATGGTGATGATGCGATTGAGGCTCTCAAATCGAAAAAGGTTGATGCTATTTTTATTATGAGTGAACTCATACGCGGCAAAAAAGTGCGAGAACTTATGGCCGAGCCTGGTATCAAGCTGATGAGCTTTAGTCAGGCTGATGGGTATGTTAGGAAGTTACATTTTCTTTCGCGGCTAAAAGCACCAGAAGGAAGTTTTCATTTAGGTCGTAATTTACCGCCTACTGATATTGAACTCATAGGCACACCGGTTGAATTGATTGCGCGTGAAAATTTACATCCTGCGATTTCTGATTTATTAATCGCCGCTGCTAAGGAAGTGCATAGTAAGCCCGGTTTATTTCGTAATGCGAATGAATTTCCGACTGCAACTCAACGCGATTTTCCTTTGAGTGAGGATGCTAAACGGTATTACACTTC
>JAIXOW010000257.1 GCA_027486615.1 Oxalobacteraceae bacterium
ACCTTCTGCACGAGCGGCTGCTGACAGACTGCCGCGGCTAATCACATCCACAAAGGTGGAAATTTGTTTGAACTGATCCATGCATCATATTCCATAACTAAAACGCAATAATAAAGGGTTTTTGATTGGAATTTATGATTGCGATTTATGTTTTCTATTTAGCAACTCCTACAATTTAATTGAGGAGAATAGGTAGGGTAGCTAGGTAAATGCTCAAGCCAGCAAGTAGCATTTCAATTGCCATTGCAGTGAGCAGTAGTCCCATCAGTCGTTCAAACGCAGTGATGACCCTTGCACCTAAGACGCGTTGCAGTCTGTCTGCGCTGAGCAAAATTACCAGCCAACACAAGGCAACCAGCGAGAGTACTAATAAGTAATAGCCCATAGCCATTTTTGCTTGTGAAGAAAAGAGCAGCACCGTGACCAGTGCCGAAGGTCCTGCCAAAGCAGGAATAGCAAGTGGCACGATAAAAGGTTCATTATCGAGCACGCTATCAATGTGGCCAAAGATGCCATCAGCTTGCGGGAACACCATACGTAGCGCAATCAAAAATAAAATCACACCGCCACCTATACGCAGTGAAATCTCAGATAACTGTAATGCTTGCATAAAGTATCGTCCAAATAACATAAAGAGCAGCAAGATGATGAAAGCTATAGCGCATTCACGCAATATGACTTTTGCACGTCGATGTGGTTCGACTCGACGTAAAGCACTCACAAACAATGGGACATTACCAAATGGATCGGTGACAAGTAAGAGAAGAATGAAAGACTGAAAAAAATTATGCGTCATGAAGTCCATCCTAAAGAGGACCATCATGCTTGAGACTAGGCGTAGAGGATTGTGCTGTGCTTAACTTTAGCGCTTTAGCTAAGTTAGCTCTCGCAATTAAGAAATGATTTCAGCTAAACGTGCTTTTAAATTAGCCGACTGTTGCCATTCTTTTCTAGTAGCAGTGCTGATTGCTTCTTGTTGTAATTCTTCTTGGCTGCGGTCAAGCTGTGCTTGCAGCAAGCGTGCTACTTGTCGAGGCTCTGGCAACATGGTGCCGTAAAACACCACGGTGTCTCGCTGCTGAATCAAAATCGTGGGGAAGTTTTCTACATCTAAATCGCCCACTAAATCAGCCTGATCTTCAATATCGATCCAAACAAACTGATGTTCAGGATGTTCATCAGCTAGAGCATCAAATCCCGCTCTGTATTGCTTGCAAACGTCACACCAAGCGGCACACAGACAAGCCACTACCCATTTATCTTGCGATAAAGTGGACGCGAGTTGAGGAAAATTTTCAGGGACGAGAAATAGCGCTGACATGACGATATTTTACCCTAGCCCTTTGCCTATTTGCATACTGGCAGTCTGCTCGATGCAGGCAAGGTAAAATACACATCCTGTGTTGAAAATGTGTATGTCTCAATGCATCAAACCATTCACCATTATTTTTTCACTTTCACTGCATGCCGACTATTCTTGCCATTGAAACCTCGACAGAACTTGCTTCTGTTGCATTGCTGCGGGCTGGGAAAGTGACAACAAGAGAATCACGTGGGGCACAAACTCATTCAATGACGGTATTAGGGTTAGTGCAAGAATTAATTACCGAAGCTGAAATAACACTATCAGCCTGTGATGCAATTGCATTTGGATCGGGCCCTGGCTCCTTCACAGGCGCTCGAACTGCTTGTGGCTTAGCGCAAGGTTTAGCATTTGGTGCGCAGTTACCTGTGATTCCTATCGTGACTTTACTGGCTATGGCAGAGGCTGCACGTAATCAGGTTCATGCTCAGCATGTGATTGCTGTTTTAGATGCGCGTATGGCTGAAGTTTATAGCGCTGAATATGAATTTGATGCTGTGCACAGTCATGAATGGAAAATGATTGCTGAGCCAGCTTTATCTGCTGCAGCTGAAGTGGGGATCAATGTTTCTGCGATTGTTTGTGGTAATGGTTTAACGGCTTATGCAACAGATTTTCAACATCTGAATCAGTCGCAGTGTTATCCCGCAATCATGCCGCATGCTAGCGAGATTGCACAACTTGCTGCACGAGCTTGGTTACGTAAAGAGTATTGTCATCCCAGAGATGCAAGTCCACTTTATTTACGCAATAAAGTTGCACTTACAACCAATGAGCGATTAGCTGGAGCGCAGAAATGAGAACATGCGTGTTATCTGCGCAGCTAGTATCGGAAGACAGCGCTGTATGGCAATTACGTGATATGCAAGCGAGAGATCTTGATGCTGTCATGTTGATAGAGCAAGCGGCTTATCCTTTTCCTTGGACGCGCGGTAATTTTAGTGATTCTCTAAATAGTGGCTATGAATGCAAAGTCTTGCATGATGCATTCGGAAAAATGGCGGGCTATTTTTTGCTCATGAGTGTAGTGGATGAATATCATATTTTAAATATTACAGTGCGACCTGATTTGCAAGGTCAGGGAGTAGGACGTTTATTATTCAAAGAAATTAAATCACTAGCTTTGGGCAATGGATGTTCATCGCTTTTGTTAGAAGTCAGACCTTCTAATGGTCAAGCTTTAGCAGTTTATAAAAAAATGGGCTTTGATCAAATTGGTTTGCGTAAAAATTATTATCCAGCCGGTGAACAAGCGCGTGAAGATGCACTCGTTATGCGCTTAGTTTTATGAGTTTGGTTTTATGCGTATGAGCTTAAACATGAAACAACATAAATTACAAACGCTACAAGCGATGGGTTTGGGGCCAGTATGGCAACGCCGAGGACTTGCTCAAGGCGTAGAGCATGAGCAGGGTGCATCTGTTCAATCAGAAGAGTCGCTACATCACATTGCAGCATTAGACTGGCAACCTTTGACAGAGATGATAGCCAGCTGTCAGCAGTGTGGTTTATGTCAAGGTCGAAAGCACGCTGTACCCGGTGTAGGCGACATGCAAGCGCAATGGTTGTTTGTTGGTGAAGGACCTGGTCGACAAGAAGATGAACAAGGCGAACCCTTTGTAGGACCTGCAGGTAAACTCCTCGACAACATGATGGTGGCAATGGGATTAGAGCGTGGTAAGAATACTTATATCGCTAATATTGTGAAATGTAGACCTACTGGTGCAGATGGAAAAGATCGTCCTCCAACGCCTGCAGAAGCAGCTGCTTGTATGCCTTATCTAGAACGACAAATCGCATTGATACAGCCTGATGTCATTGTCGCTCTGGGTAAAAGTGCTGCGGTATATCTACTCAATCTTGATCCATCAACTGCTGTTTCATCAATGCGTGGAAAAATTCATCAACGCCAAGAGTTACCTGTAGTCGTGACTTATCATCCGGCTTATTTATTACGAGATCCGTCACAGAAAAAACAGGTTTGGAACGATCTCTGTCTCGCTCGTTCTGTGATGCATGAGCTTCAGTAATGGACGCTACTGCGTCTTTTACTCACTATCAAGCTGCGTTTCATCAGCGCTGGCATTACCTATCTGATCCGCATGTTAGAGCACTAGCTTGGCTTTTAAGTGCGCCTAATTTACTCAACCCTACAGCACCTCAATGGCACAATAAAATTGCTAGCATCGATATGCATGATGATATCGCTGCATGGTTAGTCCAGTTACAACAAGCACCTGAAGCGTTACATCAATTTCTAGACATACAAAAATTTACTCGCTTAGGTCGTTATGCTGAAAAGCTATTGGCTTGGTATTTTCAAGAAAGAGAACATTTATTTGCCTATGGCTTACAAGTCCGTAAAGGTAAAGAAGAAACCTTAGGTGAGTTTGATTTTTTATTTTGGCGAGCATCTCGACTAATTCATTGGGAATTCGCAAGTAAATTTTATTTACTGAATTCTGGGCAATCTAAAAATGCACCTAACTATCAAGCTGAGTATTTCGTGGG
>JAIXOW010000396.1 GCA_027486615.1 Oxalobacteraceae bacterium
TACAAGATACGCAAATTGCACCTTCAGAATATAAAGTACAACCCCGTCTCCCCTTCCCTTTGCATGATGAAGCGGTCATAGCCGGAGTGAATATGCCACCCCTGATAAAGGGCTACTTAAAAAGCGGCGCTTGGGTCTGTGGCGATCCAGCATGGGATCCTGATTTCCATAGCGCAGACTTATTCATGATGTTGCCATTAGCACGATTAGATAGTCGTTATGCTCGTCATTATTTAAAAGAAAAGGAAGCAGCATGAATGCACGCGATCCATTCAGTGGAGATAAGCGTAATAAAAAAGAACGTGATAAAAAATCTAAACCTATTCATTTCCGTACCATTTGGATTTCTGATATCCATTTGGGCACAAGCGGCTGTCAAGCAAAGCGATTATTAGAATTTTTAAAAGCAACCGAGTCAGATAAGCTTTATTTAGTTGGCGACATCGTCGATGGATGGCAATTAAAGCGTCGTTGGTACTGGCATCAAACTCACAATGATGTGGTGCAGCTGGTCATGAAAAAAGCTAAAAAAGGTACTAAGGTGATTTTTGTACCGGGCAATCATGATGAATCAGTGCGTCAATTTATTGGTTTAGATTTTGGTGGCATTAAAATCCGTGATGAACTCATTCACACAACCGCTAATGGCAAACGCATGCTGGTATTACATGGCGATCGTTTTGATGGTGTGATTGCTTGCGCAAAATGGTTAGCGTATGTTGGCGATTCTCTTTACACCATGATTTTGAAATTCAATCAGGTGTTTAATGCATGGCGTGCGCGTGCAGGCTTGCCTTATTGGTCGCTGTCCCAATATCTGAAACTAAAAGTAAAGAACGCAGTCAGCTATATCACTTCATTTGAAGATGCTCTTGCAGCAGAAGCACGTAAGCAAGGTTTGGATGGCGTCATTTGCGGCCATATTCATAAACCAGAAATTCGTGACATTGATGGCATTCTTTACTGTAATGATGGCGACTGGGTAGAAAGTCTTTCCGCATTAGTGGAAGATAAATTAGGTGAATTGAGATTAGTTGATTGGCGTGAAATTATGCTGCGTTGGGAAAAACTCCAATTCGATACCACTGAAGAAGAAGATATCAAAGAATTTGATGTTCAACCTGCATGATTTCATTAGCTAAATCTCGTTTTCAAACTACCGCAAATGAAGAGAGTCTTACAATATCTAAGGCTACTTCAGGTAAGCCGTCTGCGCATCAACAAAGTATTTTGATTTTGAGTGTTTCAGCTGGCAATGGTCATGTGCGTGCTGCACAAGCTATCACAGCCCATGCAGAGAAATGCAATCCCAATACCAAAGTCGTGCATAGCGATGTGATGCAATTCGTGCCGGCTGCTTTTCGCAAAGTGTATACGGATTGGTATCTTAATCTTGCCAATCAATTTCCTGAAGTCTGGGGTTGGCTTTACAGAAAAACTGATCGCGATCGTTCAGGTAGTTGGGTAGATTTTGCACGTCGTTTATTAGAACGCCAATGTGCACGCAGTTTAATTTCTGAAATCAAACGCTTCTCACCTGACGCTATTATCTGCACCCATTTTCTGCCAGCTGAATTATTAGCTGCTGCAAAAAAGCGCGGTGAAATCAATTGTGATGTGTGGGTACAAGTCACCGACTTTGATTTACACCATATGTGGGTACATGCTGGATTAAACGGCTACTTTGTCGCCAGTCAAGAGCTCGCTTACCGCTTAGAATGCCACGGCATACCGACAAATCAAATTATCGTTTCAGGTATTCCCGTCATGCCGGGATTTCGCTCTGCGCCTGATCGTCGCGTGTGCGCGCATCGCTTTGGTTTAGATGCACATCGTCAAACCATATTGATGATGGGTGGTGGCGCAGGCGTAGGTGATATGGAAACCATTGCCAAGAAATTACTCGCTGCGAATAAAGAATGTCAGCTCATAGTCTTAGCCGGTAAAAATGAAGATTTATATCAAGCGCTACAAGCGATTGCCTTATTTCATCCTAATCGACTTTTCCCTATAGGCTTTACGCAAGAAGTCGATGCCTTAATGGCTTGCGCAGATCTTGTGATTACTAAACCCGGTGGTCTCAGTACTTCGGAATGTTTAGTGATGGGTTTACCTATGGTGTTAATCAATCCTATACCAGGACAAGAAGAACGTAACGCAGCGGTCTTACTACAAGAAGGTGTGGCAATTCGTGCTGATGATGCGGACGCCTTGTTATATCGCACTCAACAATTACTCGGTAACGAAGAAAAATTTAATCAAATGAAAATTCGCGCAATAGCATTAGCCAAACCCGATGCCGCTAAGGTCGTCATGCAGCATGTGATTGACCATCTGGTACATGCACCAACATCGCGAGGTGTGTGAGATACATGATGCTAATGACTTTATTGTTTGTGATGTTGTTGGGATTTTTCTTTGCAAAATTAGAAATCGCGATTGAAGGTGATGCAGGTTGGGCTACCAGCTTGCCAACTTGGCGCATAGAAGAACACTGGGCACTCGATTGGTTCTGGGGTGGTCGTGCTATGACGGGTTATCACGCTTGGGCATTTTCACTGGTTGCATTGTTTTTTCACTTCCCACTGTTCTTTAGTGGTGAATTTACGCTCAATCTTGAAATACGTGCACTCGCCAGTATTATGATTTTTTGGGTGACAGAAGATTTTCTGTGGTTTGTACTCAATCCTGCGTTTGGCTTTAAACGTTTTTCTAAATTACATGCAGATTGGCATAAGAACTGGGTGTTCGGCGCACCCGTCGAGTATTGGATTTTTTCACCTCTAGGCTTAGGATTACTCTGGTTTTCTTTTCAACCCTGAGAAAAAAATTAATCTAGAAAAAACTCAGGTGATAAGACAGCACGCAAATAAAGTTGGTTTCCATCTTCTTTATCCCGCGTAGAAATCCACCACGCATTGGATTTTCTAACGGTCCAGTATTTAACTTCACCGGTTAGCAACAGGGACGCTACTTGACCACACCAAGGTTGATGCCCCACCACCATCACTGGTACCTTAGCATTCGGCCAATCGGCTGCTTCTAATACATCGTGCGCTGTGGCAGCAGGATTGATGCTTTCAACGATTTTAAATTTTCTTTGCAATGCTTCAGCAGTTTGTACTGTTCTCACAGTTGGACTACATAAGATACGACAACCACTTGGCAAGCTACGATCCAACCATGCTGCCATCTTCGTAGCTTGTCTGCGACCATGCGCTGTTAAAGGGCGCTCATAATCGATTTCCCCTTCTTCTGCTTGAGCATGACGCCAAATAATTAAATCCACTTAAGATCCTATCTTTTGCATTAAGCTTAACTGCGCATTCATTCCTCGCTCAGGATTACGCGGTTGTTTACGATAATACTGACCATCAGAACGTAATTCCCAAGAATTCAAATTATCTTTGAGATAAGGCAGTAAACCTTCTTGCATAATACGTTTCTTGAGAGTTTTATCCAGCACTGGGAAAACCACTTCTATACGTCTAAAAAGATTTCTGTTCATCCAATCTGCGCTCGATAAATAGAGCTGATTCTTTTCTCCATTTAAGAAATAGAATATACGACTATGCTCTAAAAAACGACCTACTATTGAGAACACTCGAATATTCTGCGAAAGTCCCGCCACTCCAGGTCGCAAGGCACACGCACCACGCACAATCAGATCAATCTTCACACCCGCTTGTGAGGCCTCATACAAAGCTTCGATAACAGACTCATCCAACAAGCCATTCATCTTAGCAATGATTCGTCCCGCTCCGCCTGCGCTTGCGATGCTGGTTTCATGTTTAATCGCTTTGACTAATTCTTTTTGTACATCAAATGGCGCCACCCATAAATGATTGAGTTTTTTAGGCTTAGTTAAACTGGTTAAGTTAATAAAGACATCATTAACTTCTTGCGCTAATTCTTGATTCGCCGTCAATAAACCAAAGTCGGTATAAAACTTGGTGGTGGTAGGATGATAATTACCTGTACCTAGATGGGCATAAAAACGCAGTTGTTTACCTTCACGGCGTATTACTAAAGCCATTTTTGCGTGCGTCTTTAATCCTACGACGCCATATAAAACCTGCGCGCCCACCTGCTCTAATCGATCAGCCCAATTAATGTTCGCTTCTTCATCAAAGCGCGCCATTAATTCCACAATGACAGTCACTTCTTTGCCATTTCGAGCAGCAGCAATCAAGGCTTCCATTAAATCGGAATTCATACCAGTGCGATAAATCGTCTGTTTAATAGCGACTACCTGTGCATCATAAGCAGCGGCATACATAAAATCGACTACTGGTTGAAATGATTCAAATGGATGGTGTAATAAGATATCTTTTTTAGCGATGAGATTGAAGATATTTTGCGATTGGGTAGGTAAAGCATTTTTTTGATTAAATGGTTCGAAGCGCAGTGCAGGCTTAGAAACATAGTCAATTAATTCATTTAAGCGAACCAGATTAACCGGCCCATCAACTGGATACAAGAACTCAGGATCGATATTAAATTGAGATAATAATAATTGTGCGAGGTGCGCCGGACAATTTTGTGCCACTTCTAATCTGACACCAAATCCAAACTGTCTGGTTTGTAATTCACCTTTTAACGCTTGACGTAAATTTTTTACCTCTTCTTCATCTACCCATAAATCACTATCGCGTGTCACGCGAAATTGAGAATAAGATATAACTTCACGCCCTGGGAAAATATCTTCTATGTGTGCATGAATAATCGATGACAGTAAACAGAAAACTAACTTTCCATCTGTATTGGTATCAGGTAATTGTATTATGCGCGGCAACACACGCGGTGCTTTCATGACTGCGATAGAGGTACTGCGACCAAACGCATCTTTACCCGCTAACTCCACAATGAAATTCAAACTTTTATTGACGATTTGCGGAAACGGATGCGAAGGGTCTAATACAATAGGTGTGAGTAAGGGACGTACTTCGTTTTCAAAATATTCCTTAACCCAAGCACGCTGTGCAGCATCACGCTCATGATGCCGCAATAACAGCACACCTTCTTTTGCTAGGGCTGGCAAGATCGATCCATTTAAAACAGCATATTGACGTCGGACTAAGGCATGACATTCAGGACTCATACCTTCGAGATCTTTTTTAAAGCTAGTTTGTTTTGATCCTGTTTGATTACGATTTCTTGCCATTAAACTGGCGATACGTACTTCAAAAAATTCATCGAGATTACTACTTACAATACAAAGATAACGCAGACGTTCTAATAAAGGAATGGAAGGATCTTCTGCCTGCGCTAATACGCGACGATTAAACGCAATTTGCGACAGTTCACGATTGAGAAATCGTGAACCTGCCGCGGGCTTGCCATATTCCGGTTCAGCTTGAATAGTCTGGCTCATGTCACCAATCCTTGGAGGGGGGGACTGCTAAATTTTTTGAAGTGTAGGTTGCTTAAATGACAGTTTCATTACAGACAATATTTTCTTAATCTGACTACATCCTGACAATGTAATTGTCTTGAAACAATAGCTCTATATATTGCACGCTGTTTCATTCGTTTAACGTTAAGGAGCTCCCATGCTAACCAAGCGCTTTATTTCTGGCGTTGCACTTGCCGCGTCATCAATTGTACTTTCTCTAACTGCCCATGCAGCCGATATAACTGGTGCTGGTGCTACTTTTCCTTACCCAATTTATTCTAAATGGGCTGAAGCTTACAATGCTGCAACCGGCATTGGCTTAAACTACCAGTCAATCGGTTCTGGCGGTGGCGTTAGGCAAATCAAAGCTAAAACTGTAGATTTCGGTGCTTCCGATATGCCTTTAAAGCTTGAAGAACAAGAAAAAGAAGGTTTGATGCAGTTCCCAGCAATTATCGGTGGCGTTGTTCCAGTCATGAATCTTGATGGTATCGCAGCTGGCCAATTGAAATTGACATCTGATGTCATTTCAGCAATTCACCTCGGTAAAATCACAAAGTGGAATGCACCAGAGATCACCGCTTTGAATCCTAATGCAAACTTACCTGCTTTAGCTATCACTGTAGTACATCGCGCTGACAGCTCAGGTACCACATTCTTGTGGACAGATTTCCTCTCCAAGACCAATGCTGAATTTAAAGCAGCCGTTGGTTCAGGTACCGCAGTTAGATGGCCAACTGGTGTAGGCGGCAAAGGCAACGAAGGTGTTGCAGCTAACGTCCAACGTATTAAAGGTTCATTTGGCTACGTTGAATATGCGTATGCTAAGAAAAACAAAATTGTTTACGCTCAATTGAAAAATGCAGACGGACAATTTGTTCAACCTGATGATGAAACCTTTAAAGCAGCAGCAGCAAATGCTGACTGGGCTTCTGCTCCAGGATTCTTTTTAGTATTAACTAACCAACCTGGTAAAACAAGCTGGCCTGCAACTGGCGCTTCATTCATCATCATGCACAGAACACAAGCTGATGCTTTGACTGGCCGTGCAGTATTGAAATTCTTTGACTGGGCATTCAAAAATGGTAGCACCATGGCTTCAGAACTTGACTACGTTCCAATGCCACCTGCTGTTGTTAAGCAGATTCAAGACAGCTGGAAAGCCCAGTTGAAAGATGCAAACGGCAAAGCAATTTGGTAATTGAATTGGTTGTAAATAAAAACGGACCTTCGGGTCCGTTTTTTTATGATCAATTAATTCGTTTGAGCTAATTACAAACAGTAGGGCGCAATGTATTGCGCCGCATGCGATGTAGCTATATCAAAATCAATTTGAATTAAGTACGACAAGTGATAGTTCAATAACATGCATCACACGACATGCTTCAATAATGAGAGTCGTCTGAATTAACCGATCTTCCATACGGCGCAATGCATTATGCCCTACTTTGAATTCAATATGACTGGGAACGATGTCGCTGCGCTAATCGTTCGTCAAATACTTATGTCTTCAAATAGATGAAGGAATGAATGTCTCATCGGTGACAACTAATTTCTTAGGAAATTGGACAATGAATGCACTACCCTTTCCCACTTCGGAATCGATAGTTAATTGCGCTTGATGTCTTATCAATACATGCTTCACAATTGCCAAACCTAAACCAGTTCCTTGTGTCTCACGCGAGCGTCCTTTATCAACACGATAAAAACGCTCAGTTAAACGAACGATGTGTTCAGGACGTATGCCGATACCATTATCACGCACGATAAATCGTGGTCCATCAGTATGATTTTCCCAGATGATGTCTATCTTTCCACCATCCGCTGTATAACGCACGGCATTGGTAACGAGATTAGCAAAGGCACTATGCAATTCATCACTACTGCCCATGAGATCAGGACCATCAACACTCAATGAAATCTCATGCCGTCCACTAGAGAGCGCAATGCTGTCACGCTGTATCTGTTGCAATAACATTTCGACTTTAACTAACTCAGGACGCACAGGATGATCGATCGCTTCCAGTCTGGTTAAAGACAACATGTCTTCCACCAAATTTTGCATACGCTTACCTTGATCAGTCATCAGGTTTAAATGCTGAATTCTGGTTTCTCGATCTAAATCAGGCTGGGAAGCTGCAATCTCTAAAAAACCATTAATGACAGTTAGTGGTGTGCGTAGTTCATGCGATGCGTTGGCAATGAAATCACGTCGTGTTTGATCTAATCGATCAGCATCTGTGACATCATGGGTTACAAGAATTTGTCTACTCTGTTCAAAGGGAATCAGATGAATAATGAGTTTACGTTCACCCAAGGTCATGCTTAAGGGTTTTTCATATTTCCCTAAGATGATGTAGTCAATAAATTCAGGACTACGTATCAAGTTAGTGACACGCATGCCTTTGTCACGATCTAAATTTAAGCGTAAATGTTTTTCTGCAAGTGGATTGCACCACTCAAGAAACAACACATCATCCATGATGACTACGCCATCCGGCAACAAACTCATGGCTTGTCTAAAGCGCGACAACCATTCGGCTAAATCATTGCGGTTTTTTTGGTCTTCACGACGAAGTCTATAAAGACGAGCAAAAATATCTGTCCACGCACCAAAGCCATCGACTAATTTAATTTGATCGGGATTTTCCAGCCACAGCGAGAGCTGATAAAGATATTGAAGCTGAATTAAGGCCAAGCCCAGAACGGCAATGAAACCAATCACAAATGCTGCTGTTGAACCCCACCAATACCAACCCAAACCCATGGTAAAGGCAACCAACAATAGTCTTAATATGACTGGAATCCAGAATAAAGATCGTGGACTCATGATAGGAAAATCGACTTATTTCTCAGAAAGCATGTAGCCTACACTACGAATGGTCTTTATGAGGAATTCTGCTTCACCTAGCGCTTTACGCAAACGCAAAATATGCACGTCAACGGTACGCTCTTCCAACACCACATGATCGCCCCAGACTTTGTCCAGTAATTGACCACGAGAGAATACGCGCTCTGGATGAGCAATGAGGAATTTTAAAAGTTTAAATTCAGCATGCCCTATCTCGACTTGATTGCCTTGCACAAAGACACGACAACTGACTGGATCAAGCTCTAGGGGACCAGCAGTCATTGCCATTTCGGCATGTTCTGGCATTTTGCGTCGAATGACTGCTTTAATTCGCGCAGTCAGTTCGCGTGGTGAGAATGGCTTGGTGATGTAATCATCAGCACCTTGATCTAA
>JAIXOW010000416.1 GCA_027486615.1 Oxalobacteraceae bacterium
CCACAAAAAGACTTGGATCAAATTGTAAATACAATGCAAAGAAGGAAAGGCATTACTCTGTCACACAATTTGGCAGACATCAAGACAACAGCCATGATTGAAAATGAACAAATTGTCTTCTATTTTGAGATTCCTATTTTGGATCCAAAGAAAGAGTTCATATTGTACACAGTTACCCCATTACCAATGTTCACTGAGAACACGACATTGATGCCGAATATTGACAGTAACCATATTGCAATCAACAATGATGGTGACAAATTTACTACATTGTCAGATGTTCAGCTTAATGCGTGTCTGGACAAGCCTCCAAGATGCAAATCCAATACAGCAGTCATTCCAGTTCAAAGTGGTATCTCATGTGTGGCATTGTCATACATTAGAGACACACAATCGTGTCCATTGAGCCCAACAATTGCACCAGTATTACCCAGATTCTATTTTTTCGACAATACTATGGTGTATTCTACACCAAATGTCACGAAAATATATCTCAAGTGTCCAAGAGCTTCGGGTTCAACAGGTCCAAAGGACGATACCCTAACTCTAAATGGATACGGAGTACAAAATCTGGCACCGGAATGCTCATTGACAATGCCTGATGGGACAACGCATATTACTCCGCAAGTTCCGGCAAAGGCCACAGAAATGGAAGACAAACTATACAAAGAATTAATGCAGATGAATCAACCTTCAGAAGATGATATCCGTATTGACGATTCGGACCATTTCTCAAAAATAGCAATAGTGAGAAACAAATTCAGAAAAACGGAAGATCTTGAAGAGTTTACAGACAGGTTTGCAAATGCATATCATCCAGCAGTAATGACAGCACATACCACACAAATAGTAATAATAGTGAGCACAATTGTCACTATTATTATCGTAATTTATTACTGCAGGCGAAAATGTAAATGTTGCAACAGACGAAGAGGAACAGGAGAAATCACACCAGGAACTGGTCAGACTTCACTGGGTCCGGTCATGGATCACTGGTTTGTAGTAGAAGACGAGCCAGATACCATTTCCGGAATTGCCAGTAGACCAACTCCGGTACCGAGACCTCGCACAAGGAACCCATTAGCCTCGTTCTATGACTCTTTCCCAGCTTGGACACGCGGTCCGGACTATGCGACAGTCCGACACCCACCAAGACCAGTGGCTAAAGAGCAAGAACCATCAATTATAAGAATGGAACCAGTTGATCAACCAGCAGCAATGAGGACAGCCTCATTGCCAACGAAACCGACCGCAATTTCCCCACAGGAATTCGAGAGACTCCGGAATGAACAGTATCAGCTGAACCGGAACCAGATTCCAACGACGAGTCTTTAACAACTCGTAACAAATCAATGAAATTGATCCAAAACCGAGAATCCTTATAAATCAAACCATGCACTAACCTACAAATTGTAATCATGTATAATAACAAAAAGCTTAAAATATGCTTTACTTTTAACTCTTACAGTGATAATGGCAGCTAAGAATTCTAAACACCTCATCAATGCCGATGATTTGCTCAATGAATCGGAAGAAGAGGTAATCGAAACTGACATCAACGAGGATGACTACTTAATGCTCCATACCCCGGATTCTCATCGACGAGGAAAATCGATCCGGATTGGAGGAAATGATTCTCCAAGAGCAGAGGTCACTCCACCCTCAACCCCAACCCCACCAGAACGGACGTCTACCCCTATTCCAAAACCACATTTGTTTCCAGAAGGCCCACACTCAACCAAACTGGAAATACATATCATGACGGAGCAAAACCCCTTGCCGCACAAGGTGATGTCAGTACTGCATAAATGCACAACAAAGTTCTTCCAGCACCGCCACTTGATCCATAGACTGGTCAATAGAGCAAAGATGCTTCTACTCAACGCGGAGCCATATCATACATTATTACAACAAGGATATGACTTTCAATTGAAAAAGTCTCAACTATCATATAAGGTGTTACCAACAGAATGCGAAACCTTGGTGGATTTTCTATTGGACCCGGAGAACATGCACTTCAACCAGCCGGCAGTAGAGAATCCAATACCGTTCTACGAAAAGCATGCCAATCAATACTTGTCGCAGACGGACATCTCGTTCGAGTTCCGGATCACGCCCTATACGAAACCAGCAAGGGTGCGCAAGGTTGAACAAGGGACAATGACTCATGATGCGGAAACATTAGGACCACTCATCGATCACTTGAGAAGCTCCCCACTGACCTGGCCGACACTTCCGGATTCTACTCAACGCGACCCGACTCCATTACACACGCCACCATCGCGAGTCTCGTTATCGACATGCGCCCCTCCAAAACATCACCTGGATCTACAACAACAGGAAAGGGACAGACGCAACAGACCGCGACCCCATCAACGTCTGGGACCACCAGTGACAAAACAATTTGGCAGGAGTCGATCGTCAGAGGGCCGACGAGGAAATGGAAGAGGCCGTCATCTCAACTTCTAGACAATGGAAAAGAAGAAGATACGAAAAAAAACAAAAAAAAATATATAATTTTATATATAGTAAAAATAATTGATGCGAATGTATATACTTATTTTCATCTTTTTTTCTACTAAGTTTTGTTGTTTTACAAACAAATATGTAATTTAAATTATTTGTTATTAATCCTTTTTATTAATTACCATTTTAAATGTTTTGAGATTGACAACATTTATTTTGTATATTGTTTTATTATGTACATATCAAAACTCTTCATTAAGTTTGAGTTCTTTTACAATACTATTATA
>JAIXOW010000365.1 GCA_027486615.1 Oxalobacteraceae bacterium
CCAAATGTTGTAGAAATTTGCATGATTTCCGCAGCCGAGAGAAGAAAAGAATAGAATAATTCAAAGAGAGAAGCTGTATGTGTATGAGTTGTCTGAGGTAACCGAATTACCCACGTCAAGGGTGAGTGTGATTGCGTTGTTAAGTTAGTTTCCTCCAGCACTGGTCAACAAAAATTAAGTAAGAACGGGTCACCAAAATCCCGCACCAGTTTGAAATAAAAAGAAAGATCCGGAGCGTAAAACAAAAAAGAGGTAGCCGAATTGCGCTCGTTAAAGGCAATTAGGTCTTAGTGTGTGTCAAGAACAGGTGTGTGGTTTTGTGAGAAAGCAATACGCAGATATGAAGAGAATAGCTAGCAGCCCAATGGAAGCAGAAAAGAAGAAACAGAGTGGCATTGATACCTCAACTCCATCAACATCACCGGAGTTGCAAGGCCCCATGTCTTACACAGAGGCAGCAAGATCACCAAGGAGGGAGGTTGGTCCAAGACCAAGAAGAACGACTGTGAGTACAATTCCCGTGCCGGAAGAAGGACACCTTGCGGTAACGGAAGGAGCAATCAGGAACAACTTCACAGTGGACGTGCTGAAGAGGAATGGGCAAGACTTCAAGGGGACGCTGAAGAGGGCAGAGGCATTTCTGTCTATCTTCATTGGTGCACTTGGTTTTCCCAAGGAGGAGTTTGACGGGGCAATTCTTGGATTCAAGGGTAACCCAACTGTCATGTTCAAGACAAAAAGCAAGTTCAACATCGATGAAAGGTTTGCTAGTCTTGCGACATTCAACTACTCAAAGAATGTGAAGACTGAATCAGGAGAAGTGCTAACTCACACTTACGAATGCTCCATTCGTGGTGTGAGGGTCCCAGGTGGAGAAGGTGCTGCAAGGGCTAACAGCCGTTACACGTGGGTGAAGATTGAAGGAGCTGAATACCAAGTTCCGCCGGCCATGATCAAGAAATGGCTACTGGAGTACGGAGACCTGATGACGGACCTTTCAGAAGAACTGGAGGAATTGGAGGTGAGCTCGGACGAAGAAAAGGAACTATACACAGGCACGGAGATGCCCACTGGAGTATACTCCGTTCAGATGCTAATCAAGAAACCCATCCCGCAGTTCCTGCCAATGGATGGCAAGAGAATCAAAGTCTACCACAGAGGTATCAAGAGAATGTGTCAGAATTGTTTCTGCAGTGGTCACTACAGAGTCAACTGCATGGAAGAAAGGGTCGACTGGATGGCGTACGTTGACTATTTCATCCTGGAGTCGGGCTTTGATGAAGAGATGTTTGGAAAATGGGTCCAAAGAGTCGGCGATTGGAGGATTACCAATCAACAAACGCACGAAGAAAACCTGAGGTTTGTACACCGGAAGCAGGAGGCAGAGAAGGCCAAAAAGATTTCGCTGGCCGAAAGCAGAGACTCCATCGCAAAGACGATAGAAGAACAGGCCAAATCATCAAGGGAGGCTGGAGGAGGGGAAGGTGAAGTCACTGCTGTGGAGAGCGACGAGTGGGAGGATGCAAATCCACCGGCTGAGGGGATGGATGCAGGGAAAAACGATGGAGCAGTGGAGAAGATGAGCTTCGCGGTGGAGAACATGTCAGTGGAGGAATTGGAAAAAGAATTGTCAATCAGGAAGAAGGGACGCCCGTCAAACGAGGGTAGGAAAGTGAAAGCAGCAAAGGAGAAGGAATTGGAGGAGAAGGGATCAAAAACAGCCAAATGACAGAAAACAACATCAAAACAAAGCAGATCAAGATCTGCACGTGGAATGTCTGCCTCGGGATATTTCACAAACTACAATTTGTAAAGACAGCTATTGAAGAAAATGACATTGACATTCTTTGTATACAAGAAGCGGAGGTGAAAGTAGAAGACAACGTGAATCTGTTACAAATTCAAGGCTTTAGTCTTGAAATAGAAAAGACATCCACGACATTTAGCAGGAGAACTATAATGTACATAAAAAATCATATAAGCTATGAAAGAATGTCCCATCTCGAAAAAGAGGATGCTCATGTAATATGTGTGAAGTTACAAAAATACAACATCTGTTTGGCATCAGTTTATCGAACATACAAGTTAACGCACAAGGCAAGCCACAAAGAAGCAATTGAAGAACAGATAGGTATCTTAGGAGCACTCCTAGATACAGGGGCAGATACCCTCATCGTGGGAGACTTCAATCTGGATTACAGAAAGAGAAATGACGTGAGTTACCATTTAAGACACCTGTACGAAGAATGGATCACATTTGAACAAGAGCATCAACTACTGCAGATGGTTGACTTCGCAACATGGCAGAGAACAAACGGTAACCAGATAATCAGCTCTATTCTTGACCATGTTTACACAAACAACATCAGCCTTATCGAATCAGTGGAAGAAGCAGGGTACGTTGTGGGAGATCATTGCCCAGTCATCACTACGCTGACGAGAAGAAGCCGCTCTTTGACATCAACAAAGACCGTGAGAGACTGGAAAAAGTATAGCCCAGAGCTATTACTAACAGAATTGGGAAAGCAGAGCTGGGAAATTGAGTTGGAAAGTGTTCAGGACTTTAACGATGAACTTGAGCAACGTCTGATGACAGTCGTGGATAAACTGGTGCCATTTGTACAGAAAAAGATCAAGAGAGGCCAATTTTCGGAATCACCTACGATAACAAACCTGAAGCGGAAGAAGAAGAACATATTAACTAACGCCAAGAGAAGGAACAGTGCTCAACTGTTAAAACGTAGCCAGGACCTAGGGAAGGAAATCAGGAAGAAGATATTATCCTCGAAGAAGGCCCAAATACGAGAAAAAATTCTTAATGGAGGACAGTCGGGACTCTGGAAAGGACTAAACTTGGCTCTAGATAAAGAAACCGAGCAAATTCCGAATGAAATAAGATGGGCCAATAGAACCATAACAAATAGCTCAGAAAAAGCCCAGGCGTTTGCTGACTTCTTCAGCACCAAGATAAGAAATATAGTCGAGCAAAATAATGTACAAGATGAGCCAACAAACGGAGGAAGAGTGGTGAACGCGCAAGAGGCCAACTATGTTACATTACAGAAAACGCAAGACATTATGAAAAACCTAAAACAAAAGAATTGTTATGGATGTGATAGAATACCGCTACGAATATTAAAGGACGGATATGAGATATTGGGAAAACCAGTATTTAAGCTTATGAACAAGATCTACGAACAGGAGGAGATTCCGGAACAATGGAAGATGTCAAGAGTCATCCCACTTCATAAAAAAGGTCCAAAGTCAAAAATTGAAAACTATCGCCCTATTTCAAACCTATGTGCAGTGTCGAAGGTGTTTGAAAAACTAATGTTGCAAAGAATTCTGGAAACAGCGGACGGGGACACATTATTCACACCGCATCAACACGGTTTCCGCAAGGGGAGGAGTACAGTTACTGCCATCGCAGAACTGCAAAGGATCATAGCAACAAACATGGACATGGATGAATACGTTGCAGTCGCAAGCTTGGATCTCAGCGCAGCGTTTGACGTTGTTAACGTGAACCTTCTGATAGAGAGACTGAATACGATGGGGATGCCTGGTGATTTGGTACGGGTTCTCTCAAGTTGGTTAACAGACAGAGCGGCATACGTAGAGGTGGATGGAGAGTGCTCGGAATATTACCTTGTACAAGAAGGCACGGTACAGGGGTCGGTGTTGGGGCCTGTCCTCTTTAACCTATTTATACGGCCGCTTCTTGAGACGGCAACGAGCCCTGCATACGCGGACGACAGCTACTACTACGGGACCTCAAAGGTGAAACTTCGGGCGCTGGAAATCTTGCAAGAAAATCTCAAGGTAGCAATAAAATGGATTACAAACTCAGGACTTAAAGTAAACCTAGAAAAAACGGAAATCTGCATCTTTCATCGAACGGATACGAGCAAGGCAACAATAACAGTAGGAAACGTCAGAGTGGAATCAACTCATCATATGGGTTGCCTCGGGGTCATCTTGGACAATCGCCTAACGTGGGACAGACAAGTGGACAAAGTAATTGTAGACTCAAGAAGATCGTTACAAGCTGTGAAATTGGTCAGAAGATACTTCAATGAAGAAGAAACAGCAAAGCTAGTTACATCACTGGTCTACTCGAGACTTTACTACGCGAGTGAAGCCTGGTTGTTACCAACATTGAAAGAAAGACAATTTAATAAACTGCATTCCCAGTCCGGACAGATACTTAAAGTTGTAGATAAGGAATTAAGCTATTCAAATTTACACAAAAAGTTCAATCGTGCAACGCCTCGTATATTCTCACTATATCAAACATGCATTAATTATTACAATATCATTAAAGAGCAAGGTTATTTGCCAGCTGAAAAAGTTAAAGTATCATTGAACACTATGCGGTCGGCCAGAAATGACTTTTTGGTTTTTATAAGACAAAATAATTACAAGTGTGGATTAAACAATGTTTCAAATCGTTTGAGGTCAGTAACCAATGTGATAAAGAAAGACTGGATGGTCGTAGAAAAAAACGCATTTAAGACACTCTGTAAAAAACATGTGATTCAGGATCGTCTATTGCTTCTCTAAAAAATTGTAATGATGTTTCGTATTTTATTAGTCTTATTGTAGTACATTGACCGACTTTTCAAAATTCTTTATTTGTATTTTTGTATAAATGAGGAAACTAAGTCGGAAAATAAACAATTCAATTCAATAGAAAATCAAAATGTTTTTTTTTATGAGTGTTTAGAAAATATTGCCTTTGCGAATGTTGAATTGAATTGTTTATTTTCCAACTTAGTTTCC
>JAIXOW010000410.1 GCA_027486615.1 Oxalobacteraceae bacterium
GATTCAAATTACAAAGTTTAGAGCGACAATTTGCGATCTTCGTCAGAAATCTGAATGCCAAATCGATCATCGAAATGACCAAAAATCAATAAAAAATATAAAGAAAGAATTCCTTCCTGAATATTCCTTGAGAAAAAGTAGCTTTTGGAGCAATTAGACAAGGCTTTTGGATAACCTCAAACACACTGGAAAATATCTCACTTAGTCCCACCAGATTAACAGCAAAATAATCTGATCATTTTACAGATTTTAATTTTTACTTTTTGAGCAAAAAGAGGAGGAAAATCGCATTCAAAGTTACGTCTCAGATACAGATTAAAAATACAGAGTTATTAAGATATAAATAATAAAATAATGTATATATATTTTCTTTTCCAATTATTAATGTATAAATTTAATTAATATTATTTATTACATATTAATATTAATATAAAATTTAACAAATTCTTTTACTGCAATGAAAGACATACTCACCCGATCCAAACAAAATGGCGACGGCAGACTTACCTAAACAACACCCATTCGCTCCCCGCTCCTTTCTGCCCAGGGCAGGCTGCCCTGTAAACTTACCCCAACTACTTCTCTCTATTCTACAAAGATAACTATACACTCGGATAAGCTAACGTATCAACTAACTTACATACTCTCCCCACATGTATTCCCACATGTTCAATTCTTTCTTTTACCTCTATCTGAAATGGATAATTTTATTTCTTTTAAATTTTTAAACAAAACTTTTTCAACATTTTTATTTCTTTAAATAAACATTTCATTCTGATTTCAATACAATATTCATGTCCTTGCTACAATTTTCAACTTGTTCATCGTCCAGACCGTAGCGCTCCATCAAGCTGAACAAATTGTCCCTCAGTTTTTTGTTTGAATCATCCGGCATCAAGTGCAAGTGCTTGCACAAACCCCCGATGGGATACAAGTAGTAATATTGACTTTTAAAATCATTTTTTTCATGTTTTGAGAGAATATCCAGGACTTGCTCAAATAAACCGACAATGGCATGTTTTCTTTCAAAGTTTTCGCTCTTTGGAATATATTTTTCGTCAATTTTGGGACGAGAGCGAACAAAGGCCTCCATAAAGCGAGCCTGAATTGCGGCAATGTCTCCAGGGTGTACATTAGCAGAAGGTTTAATATCACTCTTGTACACTTTGGCCAAGCTATTTTTAGACTTTTCTACTGTAAGAAATGTGTGGGTAAACAAGTGCTGATTTGAAGTAATGATTGTAAAAACAGACGGGACAGTTTGAACATTGCCGTGAGTCTTTGTTGGCACGGGTTCCCCCCTCGCAATGGCCTTGAGTCGATCGCAGTCTGAAGATTTTACCAAATTCATCAAATTTACATCGTGCAAGAGCATGGTTGACTTGGCTTCAAAGTTAAATCTGGAAACGCCCTTTTCCGTTGTCACCATGTGAGCCACTTCGAGAAGAGGATTTTCAAAGATCATCGTCTTTCCGCAAGAGTTCAATCCGGAAATGAGGAGCTGCAACATGTTATCTCCGGGCTGACGTCGATTTGTAATGACGGAATAAAAAATTAAAGTGAAGGCATCCAGCACCGAAATCTTTCCCAATTGATTCTCAGGTTGACTGACTTTAATGTGTACGTCATCTTTAGCATTGATCCAAGAATTGAAGCAGATTTTGTATTTTGCAGCCATTTCGTCAAGAGACGATCGTTTTGATCTGATGATGGCAAATTTTTCGTTCATGATAATTTGCTCTTTATTGGCTACGTACTGCTTCAAAAGCGGATTGTACCTGTGGGCCAAAATAATAGACTTCTCTGCCAACTTCAGCTGTGCTTGCTGTAGTCTTTCTTGGTGATTCAGATCGGCAGAGGCGGCTACTTGAAAATCATTTTTTTCAAAAGAGGTCATTAAACCGTTAAGAAACTTTTCTTCATTTTGCTGCCTCTTTGTCAAAAGATTATTTTTCATCAAATCAAGTCTGTTTTCTTCAGACATGTTTTCCCATTCGATATCCATCTGAAAGAAAAGAGGTTAAAATTTTACATATGCAGTCTTAGTGTCAAGGTACGTGCATGATGACATAAATTAAAAATAAAATTACTCTTACCTCTTTGAGCTACGTGTTGCTTGGTACTCTGGCAGAAGCAGACTGACTGCCGGGGATGTTTTTGCCCGGCTTTATAAGGACAAGAAGTTGCACGCCGACCTCGGGTGCATCGCATAAAACCATAATAAGAATAACGAAATGTATTCATTTCTTTCCAAAAAAATAATTTGTTTATTAATTAAATTTCAACAGCATTTATTTATTCAACATTTTCAGAGTGACAACATAAAATTCATGTAAATTTTTTCCAATAAGTACAAGAAAAACGCATGTCGAATCGATCTAGGGAAGTGAGGCCAGTTCGAATGTGTTCCTTAAGTCTGGGAGTGTTTTGGGTGAGCCACACAATAGAACATTCCGGATTAAAGTTGTTTTCAAACGGCACTGGGACAAAGACTCCGGCGCCTGCTTTGTACTGCTTTTTTAGCCTCTCTGCTCGAGGGTGCTGAAGCTTGCAGTAAATTTCTAGCGCTTCGTCGTACAGCCAAGTCAAGAACGGCGCCGGCTGGGGATTCCGCAGGGCCCTTGAAAAAATGAGGTGCAGATAGCAAACGTCGGCCCAAACTTTAGGGTACGTCATTCTCGTTTGCAATTGCAATTCTCTCTTAAAATCACCCATGCGGACTTGGTACTGGTTATAGTCGTCCAATCCCATGTAAAAACGCCAAGTGAAATGCAAGTGAGTCTCAACATGTTGCATTAATTGATAAATCGATTCAAAATTCTTGCTTACGTCCCAAATGCAAATTGCCATGTGTTTGTACACCTTCATGTAGGAAATTTCTAGATCGTAATCAGAAAGGTAGTCTCCATATTTTGTCACGGAAGAGACAACGTGCATGAGCCGAATGTGTTTCTCGCACACAATTTTGATTGAATTTTGTAGTCTCTCCATTTTTAGACACAAAAACTCGTTACTTTCATTTTCCAATTCATCCGCATAAGAAATGAGTTCCATCAGCATGTCTTCTACCCTCTTTTGAACAGCAGACATGTGCACGTTGACAATTTTTCGATAAAATTTTGAGTGAGAGGGAACAATTTCAAGTAAGTCGGCAAAGATTTCTTCTTCTTTGTCGTACTGTCCGTAGGCTGACATGATCTGTTGCTTAAAATGCTTTTTGTCAATCTCAAAAGCAAAGCACTTTGGCTCAAGTTTCTGTAAGCAAGACAGGGCGTAATAAGCCGGAATGTTTAGTTTGGCCAGACTCAATGCCATGTTGCACCAAACGTGAAAAAAATATTTTGGTAGCCGCTCTCGTTCTTCCCAATGCCTCTGGCACAAGATGTGGGCTCCGATAGCCAATACCTCGTAGTGTGATCCTCTCCAAACGGATTCTTCCATGGCAGCAAGATAGCTAAAAAAGATGTCTTCCGTTCTTTGCGGTGTTTCGTACTCTATTCCTGCCCAACGTTCTCCAACGTGTTGCGGTTCGAGTTCGGCCACGTCTCCAACGGCTCTATCCGTTTTCGGAATAAATGCAGCCAACAATGCGTTCACTTCAGGCTTTGGGGCTCGGCGAAACGAAAAGAGAGAATCGTAGCGAAATTTTAAAGAGAAAAAGAGATATTCGAATCTCAAGTTTTCTTCAAAACTTATAATACACCTTGACAATCCCAAAGACATGATTGCATAATTTGCTTTTCGATTATGAATCAAGTGAACAAGGCTAACTTTTAAACGTTGCTTAATGTCTTTCATCCTTTTTTTCAGTTGGGGATCGAGATTTGGCAGTTCGTACGTTTTAAAAAAGTGCGCAAAAAATTTTTGAAGACCGTTGATTGTAAAGAATTCTTGCAACCCCTCCTCCTCATCATTGAGCGCAAAAAAATCGAGGAGTTCTTTGGCGGGGAGGTGGCAGGCCATCTCCTCTATCAAATTAGGCTGTTGCTCGATCGCCTGTTGAGCTGTAAGTTTTTGGGCGGAAACGAAACTGGCGTAGCACTTCAACGACTTTGGACTATTGTTCCAAAGCCCGGGCTCCTTTTGAACGAACTTTGAGATTTCGTGCAAAAAAAAGTAAAATTCTTCAGAAGTCATTTCTTTCTCGATGAGAAGGGTGCGGTTCTCGTTAACTAGCTGAGCGGCTTCGGAGAGTGGTAGGTCTTTGCTTAGGCGGCAGGTGACATTTTCGCCCTCCCTTTTGGCTCTCTCAACGGAAGCTTTGAAAATTACTTTGCGCGACATTCTGAAAAAATGAGAAACAGGTTAGAGCTTGTCGAAAATGGAAAAAACCGTTGGGGTTGAGCTCATATAAATAAAAGTGTTTCGCTTAATGGAGCCAGTGCGAAATGGGGAGTGGAGAGGGAAACATCGGGGGATATTGGGCTTCACTCTGTTCAAATTTAACTTGGCTGCACTAAAATCTCACCTCTCAAATTCAACTTCTAACTTGGCTTCACTCTAAATGTTTAGCTGCACTCTGAATATCTAAAATCTCACGTCTCAAATTCAACTTCTAACTTTGCTTCACTTTGAATCTTAAAAATCTCCAATCTCACGTCTCAAATTCAACTTCTAAAGTTCCAAAAGTTAAATTCAAATATCTTCAACTGAACTTTCAAACACATGAAGTGACAATAAAAAGAAAACTAAAGTCTTCCGAACTAGAAAAATATCCCAAACTAAAAGTCAAATTCTCTCAAACTAAAGTCTGAATTGAAAATTGAATCATCGAGAAGTGACAATAGAAAGAAAACTAAAGTCTTCCGA
>JAIXOW010000432.1 GCA_027486615.1 Oxalobacteraceae bacterium
AGTTGGAGCACCGCCCGAATGGAACAGGTCAGGACGAACACCGATTCCAGAGAACTGAAAAAATCCTGGTAATCCAAAATTGACGTCAGACTAATAAAAAAGTGTTCTGAACGTTTAAAAAACTGTGATATTTAAAACCAAATAAAGATCTGTAACCAAAGCTATGAACTGAACTAATGAGTGAGCCTAACGATATTAACCTGATATGGAACTGAATTTTGCCCAAGAAGTATGATTGTGTGAATGTGATGATAATTCTGAATTATTTTTTATTATTAAAGATCAATAAGCTTTTTATATGACATATGTTTGATTTATTTTAACTTTTCAGCAAATTTAATGTGTAGCACGCCCCATTTAAAATAAACGCATCATAAAAGTAGAGCACCTAAGCACATGGCACGAATTTTTTATCTAAAAGCAATTTTTTTAGCACTTTAATGAGCACTCAAGTACAAGTAAAATATATATTTCATTTCAAAATTACATTTATATGATAAAAGAGTCTCATAATATTTTTCTGTATTTTTCCAAATAAAAATTCGGCTAAATCAAATAACTTCTTTCTAGTGTAACATCTTTGAAAAATTTTGCTACAACACCTATAAAATTATTTCAAACTAGTGACAAGTAATTTGTTTATCCCTTTTTATAAAAGTAAATCTTTTGTTTATTAAATTTCAATAAATTGTTTTGTTTTTTATGTCTCTACAAAATTAAGAAAGCGTCCCGTGTAGTATCGACCAATAGTGTTAACAACATCATACACTAATCAAATTGTGTACTTGGTTTAAAATTCCCCAATTGTTTATCACATCATGTCATTTCACACCTATGTTTTACCAATCGTAATATTCAATAGTTTTTCTTTTGTTGTCCAACAACAATCCTGGTCTATGATATCTTGTGACTTAACCAATTTTAATATTGTTGTGTATATTTAAATTGATGTTAATAATCATGGTCTCATTATATAATAGAATCCGAAATAAATTTTAACCATTCGTATATCTCATTCAAACTCATTCAAACAAAAAAGCGTACTCTACTTCATATTTCATATTCTTGTATGTCTAAATTATGTTTCACATGTCTTGTCAAAATTTTTGTAATGTTTATATATCTACTTTATGCACATTTCTCTTGTAATCATGTGATCAAGAACCCTTCCCATTTATGTAAGTACTCTTTATAGTACATAATTTTTGTAATCCTTTTTACAAAATCCTAGTTTAAATCTTCACCCTTATAACAGTAATATCCTGGTTGACATAGCTTAGCAAATTTTATTTTTATTGTAACCGAGGACGGTAACTTGTCCTTGTCGGCAATTTGGAGGTTAGAACTTTGCCTCGTTTGAACTTAACTTTTTATGACTAACGCAATGAGTAATGTAATATTAAAAGTAACAACCATGAAAGGAAATATTTTTATGAATCACTTTTCTGTGAAAAATTTCAGTAATAATTCATCCCAATCTTTGACTCACAAATAAATTCTTGACTACTCCCTTTTTCTTCCAAGAAATGCAAACTTGAAAATAATCTGAAAAGATTACAACATGTTTTGAAAATCTGTAAATTTTATGAGCAATCTTTTTGCCCCTTGAAACCAAATGAAAAAATAGTTCAGTTGATCACGAAGAGTTGACCACTGACGTTCAAACAGTTCCAATACTGCTTCTAGTGAGAGAAGTCGAGTTAGTGACTGCGCTGAAAGAGATTTTTCAGTAAGTAGACTTGTTGTCTAAATTGCCCCCTATAACTTCATCGAAAAATGTAAAGTGCATTAAGTAGTGAATTTATTTGTACCCCCTCGCCATTTACAGTAAGTTAGGTGAAATTAGATGTAACTCAGCGAAGGAGGTAGTACCTGAGGTTATAAGGCTATTGATTAGTCTAGTCTTATGTAAATGGGTCCACCCAAAAATGTCCCCAACAGGTTCCAGCCACCCTGGTTCTAAGGTAAAGGGTCGATAATGCCCCCTGCGGGCCACATCGCCGGACAGCTCTAGAGGTCACCCTTGCGGTCAATCTAACTGTCGCTTTGGTTAGCAATAACTTAGAATGAATAGGTAGGTGAAATAGGGTAGGTAGTTATCCTAGTTTTACCGAAAAGCTGTGATAATAGATAACTTTTAGTTAGAAAAGTTAATAAGACCATAGTTTAGTTAATAATATTGTATCAATAGTCCCAATTTACGCCTATTTGAATGAGTAAAAATATAATCCCAATATTTCATAATAAATTGTAATTTCATAATTTCATCATAATTTCATAATCCTTTAATTTCATATATTTTATGTATCCTGTTAGGCACTGATAATATTATAATAAATATAATAATATCCATAACATACTGGAATAATAAACAATATTTCTGCCTATCAATAAATATCTTTTTATTTGTTCAGGTGTTGACATTATTTCCGAAGTTTAAGTCCCCACACTTAAATATTTGAGAGACAATCCGAATTTAAAATTACCTAGTTTTATAGTTTTTGGAAAATGGGTTAGGTAAAAAGCTTCACAAAACACAACGAAAACACAGAAATTTAAATATGACCACTTTTGTATTTTCTCGAATCAAGTTTGACTTAAGATAATATCTTCTCTTCTTGAAACGAACATAGCAATATATTATTTTTTACTTCCGAAGCGAAAGTCAGAATTCAGAAATCAATCAGTAGCATTCTGATCGATCACATTAAGTGTCAGAAGGCAAATGTTAAAATGACCTTTAGTTTTCAAATGACAAACGGCAAATGACAAAGCGACCCATCCGGTCCGCGAGTAACTATTCCGTATACAAAATTTTTATAAAAGTAAATTTAATAGATTTTAATGTAGATTTTTATACAGTTCAAAAGCCCTATGACCAAAGCCTCCAAAAGTGGTGCCGTAACCAGGATAGTCTTAATTAAATAATATCAACACTAATTAAAAATTAATTAAAAATTAATTAAAAATTTAATTAGCGAAATTTAAATTTCAGAATCATTCAAATTTTCGTATTGAGTCTATAATTGTGTACCAAGGAGATCCCTCTTCATAAA
>JAIXOW010000312.1 GCA_027486615.1 Oxalobacteraceae bacterium
ATATCTCAACTAATAAACTTTTTTGCAAGAAATTTTCTGAATGACATTTGTTGCCCTGGCTTTCTTAGCCAGGGCCTTTTTCTGGATTTGCGTGTTTGATATAAGATTAAGATCAGAGTTTTAACAAAATACCAAAAATTACCCCTCTTGCTATAGGTGAGCGGCTAAGGCTTTTTGTTCCAGTCGAAAGGCTGCCTCCTTGAGTAAATGCATGCGTAAAATCCTTTGAAAACTTGATTTGGTTAAGAATTCTTTATGATGCTCCAAACAAAAGAAGCAAATAATCAAATCCGTTGTTGTCTAAAACTCGCGCAGCTTCAAAAACGATCCTCGTCTAGTCTTTAACAAACAGTTTTCCATGGGAAGCAAGTTTTACCATCGAAATGATAATAGGATTGGATCAAGAAGTTATAGGTGTCACCTCCTTTTAATTCAATGGTCAAGATGTAGACAGTTTGAAAAAGTTTGACTACTTTCGTCCGCTGTTTGATGTTTCTAGGTCAAATATGATGCTAGCTTTTTTCTTTCTACATTTCAAACACTTTGGTGAAAACTTCTTTGAAAAAAATGTCCAATTTATGTTCATTTTCTTCTTTCTGTAATGTTTTTGTTTTCTGAACTTGTTGATTGTTTGATAACACTACTTTGATATAAGATTAAGATCAGAGTTTTCACAAAATACCAAAAATTACCTCTCTTTCGCACCCTTTTTCTTTATTGAAGATTAAGTATTAGCAAAGTATTAGTCCTTAAAACTAATAAATATGAAAAAATAGAACAACTTTCTGTGATTATCTTCTCCGCGTCTTTTTAATTTAACCCTTTCAAGGTAATGCCCAAGGTTAGGCAGGTCAAGGATAACTACAGCTGAACAGGAGGTACGCTGTGGCTATATCGCCCCACTTGGTAAGCTAGTCCGTTTTGCAGAAAAAGCCGATTCTTTTTCAAGCTTATGTGTATAGCCAACCTCCTATACATCTTTAGTAAATATTTGCCACCAAAAAAAATATAAAAAACTTAATAGGCCCTCTAAATATCTAGCCTAAAATGGCATAAAAACATAGACAAACAATCAAAACAAACAAATATTCTTTATTTTCCATATTTTATAATCATTTCTATAAAAATTGTTCACAAAAAATCTTTTTAAAAATAGTCAAAAGACGAGATTTAAAAAGTCAAACATAACTTAAGTTGCGTTGAAGAAAAAGTCAAATAGAGGGTCATAATTGAGTTTGTGCATGCAGGGTCTAATAGGACAAGTAGTATTTACATTTTAAAGTCAAAAATTAGGTTTCTTACTAATTTAATCCCGGCATTTGGGCGTTTGTAGTAAGGATGGTCTAAAGACTTATTTACAAAATGTACATATAGACAAATATATAGAAAAACCCTGCAAAACTACCCTTTCCCTTTTTCTGCCACACCTAGACAGCAGCAGCAAATCGGGCTGCCGCCTGGACAGCCGCGTCCTCTTCAAAGGACTTTTCTGTGGCCTCGATGATCTTGGCGTAGACCGCTTGCATGATACATGGCCATGTGCCCTCTAGGATAAAATTACCCATGAAGCGAACAGCTAATATCTGAAGCTTTCCTTTCTTGGCCTTGGCCATGGTGGTGACTTCAACGGGACGAAACTGTGGTCTCGTTCGAACTCGCTCGAACCGTTCCATCCACCTTGTCAAGTGCTGAGCGCTCTCCTGGGGCGGGGTGAAGTCTTGCGCCATCGGGTTGACAGAGATGACCTTAGGAGGCTGTGGGCGCCTAGGCCGTCGAGGTCGCCTGCGGCGAGGCTTGCCCGCCGCCTGTAGTTGTTGAGAAACCTGATCCATAACGACAGGGTAACTCAACTAAAAATAAAAAGTTAAAATAGCAATCAGAAAAATTAAAATGTCCGGTTTTTTCCACAGGAAGAATCGCATCCCTTGTAGTAGTGTTGTTTACTTACTTAACTCATAAAAAAGACTATTCAATTTGAAGACCCTTCATATCTTGATACAAAGTTCATGTTATGGAAAGAAAAGACTACTAATTAAAAGAAAAGTAGTAAAATAAAAAGCAAAAATACTTACTGTAGTAAAGAGTAGAAATTTGGGATCTTGAGTGTCCAGAAGTTTGAAGGCAGGATCTGCGCAAGAACGTTGATGAAATTGACCCCAGTTGTGAGTCGTACCCTGGTCTTGTGTACTGCAGAATGACTTTAATTACTCATTTTCCCTCAAACGTAAAGAAAATCAGAGGAAGGCATTTGCCTGATCTCCTGATGCCTGGGCAACTCAACTGAAAATAAAAAGTTAAAATAGCAATCAGAAAAATGAAAATGTCCGGTTTTTTTCCACAGGGAGAATCTTTACTTCATTCATAAAAAGACTATTCAATTTTGCCGGTCCCCCCCCCCTTTGTGATTCACTTAGCGTACAACTTTTATCCGTACAATTTGATCCTAGGGTCTCGGTACTACAAACGGCCAAATGCCTGGATTAAATTAGTAAGAACCCTTCAGTAGTGTTGTTATGAAATATATTTGTACAAATGACTCCAAAACAAATAATTGAAAATCATGTTTGTTTTGAAGAAGAGACGAAAAAATGTCAGCATATATATTCATAACAACACTACTCCTTCTTATCTTGATACAACGTTCATGTTATGGAAAGAAAAGACTACTAATTAAAAGAAAAGTAGTAAAATAAAAAGCAAAAATACTTACTTTATGAAATAGAAAACTCTTGAGAATTGTTGTTCCAAGTGGATCTTGAGCGTAAAACGTTGGAAGGCAGAATGAATTTAATTACACATTTTCCCTCAAACGTAAAGAAAATCAGAGGAAGGTATTTGCCTGATCTCTACATTTCTCTTTTGGATCAAGTAACCTGATTTGCAAACAAGAATATGGATGAGATTACACCCCCTCCCTTTTTAACTTTTTTTATTTCCCTAAGGATTGTTTTTTTAGGTTTCAAAAAAAATTTAGAAGATTAAAGAGAAAGGACTTTAAATACACATATTACAAAATGATTTTCAGCAAATAACATTTCAAGTAGTAGTGTTCAAGTTAAATTGTTAAAACAACACTGGAATTGAAGTAGAAAGATGTTCTCATTGCAAGAATATTTTGCAAATTTTTCACATATTTTATTATATGACATAATGGGCGTGGGTTCGATTCCATTCCCTGTGAATGTAGTTTTTCTGTAAATTTTAAAAGTAAAAAATAATCAACTAAACCTGAAATTGGATTTAAATAATATTGCCCCATTAACCAAATTATTTTCTGGCCACCCAAGTTTTACCCACAAAATCCAGGCAGTAAATTTTAACAAAACTCAGGTGGGAATTCACAA
>JAIXOW010000254.1 GCA_027486615.1 Oxalobacteraceae bacterium
AATAGTGTACAATTGAAACATCCTACTGTGTGTCAAGCTTAAAGCCACTTTAAAACATTGTGAATGGATTTAATGAAGAAAAAAACTTATAGTGAAAAAAGAGCGGCTTATGTAAAAAAGCTTTCAGACAATTATCAAATTAATCTGTTATTTACAAATTTTAGAAAAGAAATTAAATTAACAAAAACAAAATTGGAAAAAAATTCTGCCTTACAAAACTATTTGAATCGTAACCATTTGTTTAAATTGAAAAAAATATTAGAAAAAGAAGAAAAAGTCTTAAACCATTGGTTAGAAAAACTATTAAAAGGTCAAAAAGAATATAATGAATTACTTTAAGTGCTGAAGTTTACACCATGTCTAAAACAAATGCTCCAGTTGCCAGAATTTTAATAGATTTGGACGAATATCTTCAATTACTAACTTTAAAAGAGACTGTTAAAAATCAAGAAGAAGAAATTACGAAACATTACAAAAATTCAAAAGTAAATGAAAGTACAACAACAACAACAACAGACGCCGAAAAACAATTTGGACAAGGAAATCAGGCGTCATCGGAAATTGTGTCAGAATCCGTCTCGCAACCTGCCATTTTTGACAATGTTCAATTAAGCAATTATTTTTGCCAATTTTTAAAGGACAATTATAATTTGATACCTAAATCAGAGTCAAGCACAAGTGGAGCAGTTGTTCAAACAGGAGCAGGAGCTGATGGTTTACTTCCCAGCATACCGACCACAAATCTAACGCCGGATCCGATAGCGGCAGAAGAAGAATATCAATTTCGACGCCCTGTAGAAGAAGTTGTAGTTCAAAAATCAAGACAAAGTGATGATACCTTTGACAAATCTTTGTTGGAAAACATTTCTCCTCCTTTTCTTGAACGTGCCGAAAAACTTTTGAAAGCGTTACAAAATAATGTCAATGATTTATCGTGGGATAAAAACGGAGTTATTTTTTTAGATCAAACAAGTTTACCAAATTCTAATATTAAAGAGTTGTTTCCAAAGTTATTTAAAAAATTGGCGCATCCAGACAAAGAAATTTATTTAAATGACGTAGCCTCAAAAATTGCAACTTTAGGTCTGGGTTCATTAATTAATCGGCGTTTAACAATTGGAGTCAGTAGAAAAACCGAAATTCCTAATCGTAATGAGTTACGTGCTAAAATTGCCGCCTTAAAAAACTGGTGGTTTATTGGAGATTAAAATGTATGGCATGCGTGGATCAGAATTTCAGCAATATTTTGAAAAAATACCTATAGTTAACAAACAATTTATCAAAGTAACATCAATAGATGAAATACCGATTGAAATAACAAATAAACATTTTATTATTAGCAATTTAAGTTTGTCTAATGAAGCTGGTTCGCACTGGATTGCCCTTATTAGATCAGAAAATGATACCCTTGAAATTTTTAATAGTTTGGGAATGACCTCATTGAATAATATTGAACCCTATTTAAAATTAAAAAGTAAAATGAATATTGTATATAATGAGCAGCCATTCCAAAGCATTGAATCAACTAGCTGTGGATTTTTTTGTATTTATTTTATTGTACACCGATTATTAAACTTTGACATGTCATTTGAACACATTTTGGAACATATCTTTTCTGAAAATTGTGAATTAAATGAGCGCAAAGTTGTCAAATTTTGTCAAAATCTTTTAATTGGTGATTTTAATATTTTTGATGATGACTTTTAATAATGAGAATTAAAAATATGATTTTTAATAATAATGATTTATAATGATGATAATTTTTAATTTTATGTCATTATTAGTAATAAAGCTAAATTTTTGAATTTTCTATTTTTGTCTCAATTTATTTTTTTCTTTTAGATTTTTATGTTAAGTAAATAGTTAAAAATTAGTTTTTGTCACCAATTGATAGTTTTAAATGTAACCGTTAGATGCCGCTGTTAAAAAATGGAAAAGAATAGAATTAGTTTAAATAATAAAATTTTTATTTTATAGTAAAAGCAGCGTATTAAATATAAAAACAAACAATTTTTTACAAGTTAAATTAATTAATTGGAATTATTGTTATTACAAATATTTACAATTATTTCCGCTAGTTAATTTTATCAAAACAATTAGATTAATTGTAGAAAAAAGATTGTGCAGGAAAAATCAAGCATTATTTACTGTTCATTGTTGCTTCAGTCTATATGTTCACATTTTTAGGGCTGTTTTATTATAAGGCCGTAAATAGCTGTAGCTATTTTAGGCCATTAAAATTCTAAACTTACAATTAAATCAAAGATATCAAAATTTATATAAGAGTTTTTTTACCAAAAAAGCAGCGTACGCTGCTAATAAATTTAACTTATTAATAATAGCGTCAAATATCTACAAACACATATTTAAATCTTGCTTGCAAACTCTATTTTTTTGTGTGCGTCGCAACAGTAAGATTCAAAGAGTAGGATTCAAACCAAATACCAAACTTTGTAGTTGAATCTTCACAAGCCCATTTTAATTTTGTGCTGTCTAAAAAAAAGTAAAGTCTTTAAATCTTATATAATGACAAAACGTTTATAATGTAATAATTCGGTAAACAACTACGCTACTAATTTTTATCAAATATTTTATAAGATTGACCTTATTATTTTTTGTTTAAAATAATTGTCATTTTGAATATAAATTAGTTTTATGTTAGAGTATGTTTTAAATACTTATGTTATTTTAATTTTTTTGACATATATAAAAGACACAATTTATATTATAAATAATGCAGTACATTTAGTATAACATTATATGTGACATCTAATGGTAAGACATGAAAATATTACTTTTAAGTTAGTTTGCAGATGTCGCTTTAATAGGGCGTTTTGCTTAACAACGCTGCTTGCTTCTAATGGACATTTTTACGCGCGCAATTTTCAATAAGGTATTGTCCTTCAATGCATTTTGTACGCGCGCAATTTCTAAAACGTTTCGATGACTTAGATTTAATTGTAAGTAGAAAAAATAGTAGGCTAAAATAGCACCAGCTATTTATGGCCTTAAAATAAAAAGAGTGCAGAAAAGACTTGCAGTCTTGAAATTCCTCGGAAGACTCACCGACTGAAGGAGGTGTAAGTTTGAACACATCCTGCTAAGCATCCATTTGTAAAAAATTAAGTTATATTATTGATAAAATTTAACAACGTTAACAACATATTTGTAATTACCATAGTACTAATTTTTAAATTTTATTATTAAAAAAAACACGTTAAAATAATTTTAAAGTTATTAAACAAAAATCTTAAAATTTTAATTATTTCTTGTTATTTTAATTTTTTTCTATTTTTGTAAAAGCGACATCTAGCGGGTACATTTAAAACTATACAATTATAACCCAGTTTATAGCTGCTATATAATCAAAAATTCAGTTAATTTTTCAAAATTATGTATATTTAAAATTTATAACCAAAAGGATAACAATTATAATTTTTTTCATTAGGTATAATATAACGTTTAGCATGAATTTCATTACCAAATTCAAAATATGTTAAAATTTCATGAAATTTTTTGGTTTGTTTTTCAATTTTTTTTCGCATTTGAGGTAGATAAATTTGACAAATATCTTTATGAAATTGCCTATTAATGAAATCGTGATAAATTTCAGGAGAAATAATATTACAATTATTAGATGATTTTGTAGAAAGTCCTTTTACTTTTAGTAAATGTTGTTGTGTTCCAAACGAGTCTTTATAAGTTATTGAATAATTGCGAGGTCCTAAACTGTAAAAAGATTCAATTTTAACATTTGACCCCAAAACGTTTTTAAAATCACCAAAAGCGTGGGAATACACAAGTGGGCTTTGAACTCCGGGGGGAAGTGCAAATATAATGGCATCGGTGTCAATAGACAAAACTATTCCACCTTGATCTTCAATTTGTTCTGATTTTTCGTAAATAAACTTTCGGGCCAAAGCATTAATTTCAGAAGTTATATATAACGTCCCATTTAAATTTGGTTTTACTTTAGTTGGAGCAACAACTTCTATTTCACAGATATCATCTGAAATTGAAATTAAGTCAGTAATTGTGGTGTCTTTTTGGGATGCATATCGTTCAATTTCAGCTAAAGTTCTGCAAAAATAGTGGTGAGTAAAATTGGTGTGCAAAGCAAAACGGCCATAAAACGAATTTAACATAAGTTTGTATAGCTCCTTTTGCGCTGAATTAGATACAATAGCATTTGGCTCAAGCCTTAAATCAGAATCAATGTCAAAATTCATTTTAATATTAATATTATCACAGATTAGTTTTTTTTCAGTAACAGCAACATTTTCAAAGAGATCAGTGTTTTTCAGTTTTTGAGAAGCCAATACTTTTACAAATTCCGCAAAAATGTTATCTTTCTTTTTGTAATGATGCACTTCATACCATTCCAAAATTTCATAACCCAAGGCAACTGCTTTTTCTAAATCAGTAATTTGGTAACAGGAAGTAAAAGATCTTACAAGTTTAGACCTATGTGGACAATTTTGAGTTAATTTTTTTTGCAAGCACTCTTTGCAAAGTGCGTAATGACTAAACTCGTCATTTAATCTGTAAGGTAAAAAAGGTCTATTAAGATTAGATGGTGCCACTATTTTAACGTGAGCTGCGTCCCCACTCATTGATTCACCCCGATAAAAAAACTTTCCCCAAAGTAAGGTTATGTTTTTTTTAAGGTTATCTTTGTGAAGAAGGACTTCATATTTTCCCACTGGAAAATTATTGTTTAAGACAATATGACTGTACAAAGAATTGGCATCAACAAAATGAAGCGACCAGCCAGGGTTGTCTTCAATTCTAAATTTTAATCGATAGATTTCAATAAATCCTCCCCTTAATGTAGCACGAGGTATTAAACGGTTTAAAGGTCTTTTTTTCGGCATTTCAGAGGACGACCAAAATACCTCCATTTCTGTTGCATTCTTCATTTTGTAGTCTTTCCATTGGCATTCGTACATTTCTTCAATTTTTTTAACGTCAAAAGAAAAATAATTTAATAGTATGTCTTTTTCTAATTTGTCTTTTTCAAAGATGTCTTTAAAAGGCACGCCGTAACTGTTCGAAGAAGTCATTGTACGATCCGCGTTTTTTGGATTAATGCAATCCGGAGGAACATGATAGTGAAACTGAAAAAAAATATATATAATTTTTAAATGTTATAATGTAAAAACAACAAATATTTTATTTTTATTAAAAATATCAACTTAAATAACAAGAGGAATATTTTTAGTTTTGTTAATGTACCTCGCAACCTTTAAACTGATATACAGTTTTTGTTTTTGGATCGTATCCGTCCACACAATGTTTTCCAAATCGTTTTTGGCCGTCAAAGCTGTTAAAAGCTGTTTCAATAGATGATTCGTAGTACTTCCAGTTTAACCAACTGTAGTTAATTTTAACAACGTTGTACGCGCGTGTTTTTTGCACAAAAATGCAACAGAAAGCCAAAAATACTTTTGTAAAAAATACACGCGCACAAACCGTTGATAAAATTGACACCTGGTCCACTCGTATTCTCCCTGGCTTGTATGGGTGACATTTCCAGAAAACGGATTCATTACTGAATACATTTCGAAGTCATTCATAAAAAAATAGGAAAAAACCGCAAAGGTAAATCCACTCAAAGATGTTATCCTCCAACCGTAAGGGTGAATTTCCCCTTTCTTTTCTGGTTTTTTCTTTTGCAGCAATTCTTGAAGTTCAAAACATTGTGTAACAAATGATAGACAGCAGAGTGTAAATGTTTGGCATTGTAATCGGGTATTTTTTATTAAGGCATCTTGCATGCACCAAGGTTCTTCAATTGTTTTGTAAAATTCATCTTTTTGTAATTTTTCTTCTGTTGAGTCCGAAAATAAATAATAATCTTCCACAGATGGAACTCTTCCCTTATAATTGTAATTGCAAGGCCTATTCCACGAATTGGGAAAATAATAAGTTTCAAAGGGAACTCCGTACTGTTGAGCTAATTCTGAAACAGTACCTTTCAAATAATTGCCGTTGTACAAAAATTTTAATTTTAAACTGGGTATTTCAATTAAATTAACTTGATTTCCATCTTGAATAATATTTGGGATTAAATTTAATTTTAAGATAGATTCAAGCAATGCCATAAGTCCCCGAGCTTCATTTACTATTATAACGTAATTTGAAAAGGTATCTGAATGGCATAAAAACATCATAAATTTGTCCATAGCTGTTTTTATTTTTTTTTGATTAAATGTTTTTTCAACTCTTTGATGAAAATCTATTGCCACAGTTTGACGAGTTTTTTTCATTTTGCATGGTTCCTTTGACAATTTAGGTTTTTTGGTACTGTACGGAAATCTTAAAACATTTTGTTTTTCTAAGGTGCAGTTGTTAATTTCATCATCACAAAACAAGTATTCTTGAAAAGAATGACGATCTTCTTCTTCTTTAAAAATGTTAATAATATTTGGGCTAGCATTTTTGTTATTGTTTTTATGTGCTTGACACATTAGATCTGAATAAACTTTGTTCTTAAACAATTCCGAAAGTGTTAATTTATTTTCTTCCGCGTAAGTCTTTCTAATTAAATAACAATTGTTACAGTTTCCACAACTCTCGTCTTTAAAAGCCATGTGTAAAAAACACATATTTGGCCAAATATCGTGAGGTAATTGTTTTTTAATTTGACACACATGGTTGACATTTTTGGTGCTGTAACAAAACATACATTTGTAAATCTTGATGCCACAAACATGCTTAGCTATTAGCTCTTCATTTGTTGTTTGGTTAATGCCACTTTCAAAAACTCCACAATCAGGGCATTTCCATCCTAAGGAATTAGAAGCACACAATTTTTCGTGATTTTGATAACACATTTTAGTATAAAAATTTAGATTACATTTTGAGCAAGTAAGATTGCTAATTTGATTTTTAGAAATTTTGGAGTCGCATAAAACAATTGTTTCGTTTTTGTCCACAATAGTTTCCTCTGTTAACAGAATTCCTCGGCAATTAAAGCAACATAAACTTTTTCTACATCGATGAGTTTTTCTCCAATGATTTGAAAAAAACACTTTGCAATCAAAACAAATTGATCGTTTGTGATGTGAAAAAAAAGTTCGAAGATTGTCAACAAGGTTTACGTGATCATTTTCAACTTTTAAATATAAGCGATGCAGATTTTTGTTGTTGCCAGGCGGAAAAGACATAAATGAAGGAGTAGGACCGTCCATTGATAAAATCACATGAATTTGAATGTTTAAACATTCAGCCATTTTTAGGCACACTTCGGATAATTCGTGAGGTCCGTGTATTTCTACTTTACTTTTTTGACACAACTCTTCAGTTAGTTTGTACAAGAAAGTGCTTGCTTCAATTTTATCTGTTTTTTTCGACTTCAAATAAAACATTTTTTTGATTTTTTGATATTTATCAGGGTCATAAAATTGTAAATTACCAAACGCGATTGAGCTTGGCAAACAGTTTTGAGGTAACGGATTAATCGCTAAATAACTTTGAGGAAGTGAAATTAATCCACCCGCTAAAAATATTTTAGAAATTCGGCTCATTCCAACAGTGTGTCTTATTGGTATTGCTTTTCTTCTATGATTTGAATCATTAATGTGGGCACCGGAAAGCACTTTAAAAAACACACAAAACGATCTTTCAAGTAAAGGTAAACTGTTGTTAGAATTTATAAAACGATTAAAATTAACCATTAAATGATTAACCATTTGTTTTGTGTCATTGGATTGCAGCACATACGGCGATGTACGAAAAGGATTAAAAAGATTGTCCTGCGTCAATGTCATATAAACATAATTTTCTTCATCAGTTTTGTAAAACGATTTTAAATTTTCAAGAACCACAAAAAATGCCTTTTCTAAAATATCAAGTACAGAACTTAGCAAAATTGGTTTTTCTGTTTTTTTCTTAAAATGCATAATGTATTGATGATCTTGAAGATGAAATTTTTTTTGTCTTTTAAAGAAAGCTTGCACAACATAGACTTTTAACATGTCGTTTTCGGCCACTAATGTTTCTTCATTAAATAAATTATGAGTTTTTTGGTTAAGTTCTTTAATTTCATCATTGTCATCCATTAGTTCTTCAGTGCTTATATTAGAACTTGTTTCTTCATTATTAATGTTTGCTAAATCCAAAGATTTTGACTCTTTTAAATTTGCGTCACCTTTTTTGAGGTTGTTTGTCTCTTTAACTTTTTCTGCAATCATTTTCATCATATTTAAGGCGCGTTTAAAAAATTATTATTTAAAAAAATCCTTTTTACCAAAATAATTTAGTACAAAATTATGCGCGTAAAATGTTGATGAAATTGACACCTGATGTAGTTGCTGATGTAGATGTTTGTTTATTAGTGTCTGTTGTCAAATTGTGATTATTACTTTGATTAATGTTTAAACTTTCAACTTCGGGTTCATTAGCTTCTATTTTAGCTTGTCTTCGAGTTAAAACTCCTTCGCCGTACATTTGTTCACTTTCGGACTTGTCCTTAAACCATTTTTGCTTTGCTTTTAATAACGCATTTTTAAATTTTGTCATTTGATCCATTTTGGACCAAAAAATGCGTTGTACGCACTCTGGATACGTAAAAAGACTAAATATTACAACAGTAAATGCTAGACGCGGATCAATACGCGGATCAATAAATTTAAAAGCCAGCTCTAACCCTTGTCTAGACAGAAAAAGTTAAATACCAACAAACCCCGTTTTTCAGTCGCGGCTGCGGATCAATAACTTGTCAATAGGAAAATCAATATTAGTGGACAATACGGTAGACGCAAGTATGAGTCATTTTTGGATCAATATGACTAGAAATAACTTTTTTGTCGTCAACAGCTTCGTAGAGACTGCGTACAATAATGCCTTTTTTCCTTACTTCTACGGTTTTATACTTTTTACAGATTTTATTTTATTTAGACTTAAGTCTAAAGACAGCTGCGTAGAAAATAGAAAAAGCTCAACGTCGATAGAAATGTTTCAATAGTACATAAGTTACTACATTGAATCTCAAACTGAAAGTTGGGTTTTTTTTGTTTTCCAAAGATGTTTAGAAATGCGTTGGTGAGTTTAGAAATATTTCTATAGTAAATAAACTATAACAGAGGTTTTGAAAACTGAAAGTTTGCTCTTGGAGTTGGAAGTTACTACAAAAGAAAAAAAACAGAGGGTAGCGCTTCTTTTTTCTTTATTTTATTTTCTGTTTTTATGTCTGTTATCGCCACTTGCGCCAAAGAATAAGAAAGAAACATAACAAACATTTTCTGTTTTGTCTATAAAATTAGAGCAAAATCATGTGTGCATGTTTTGCGCATCGCAAACCTTTTACTTAGCTTTCTATCATTTTATTGGTTAATAAAATACCCCATCGCAGAATAAAATTTTTGCTTGTACCTCCCTCTTTAGCATTGTTTTTTTTAAGTAACACTGTTTTCAATATAATGTTTTTTGCTCTAAACAATAAAAACCATTATTTTTGACTTATTTTATTTATTCAATACAATTAAAATAATATAACACAAGATATTTCTGTAGACCAAAATTTAAATATTGCTCTAATGCAATAGCAAGAGCAAGATTTGAACCAAAGACCATGATTGTTTTTTTTAATCGCAGGAGCAGAATTCGGACCAAGGGCTGTTTAAGTAATTTTAACAATTTGTTATACCTTTTATTCCAGAATCTGCAATTGCGTAATTAATAATAGAATATACATATTGCGGATCATAATACCAAGTCAAGTTTTCGTTTAAACTTTTTTCAACAAATGATATAAAAATATTTAATTTTTTTATTTTTAAATCTATTTTGGAACATTTTGGATTTGCTGTTAGCGTAATCCATTCTAAGAATTTTTTTTCTATATAGACAAAGTTTGTAGCCCAATAAGAACTTGTAAACCATCCTTTAGCAGTGTCATGCCACATATAAAATATTTTTTTGGCATCTTGCAATTTTTGATTTAACAATAAATTATTTTCTGTCAAAGCTATTATTTGAAACGTTTGATTTTGTCCTTTTAAAATTTCCAAAGATAATTCAGAAAGTGATGCTACACTAGTTACGCAATCATACATAAAAGGGCTTAAATAGTTTTGAAAATATTTTTCTGTATTATTAGATCCGTAAGTTAACATACTATAATTTTCTTCAAAAGACCTTTTTTTTCGTTCCTCTCTTTTACTATCATCATTATTGTCATTATTATCATTATTATCATTATTTGGAATTCTTCTTAATAATGGACGATCTTGAATCCAAGAGTTTGGAATATTTAACAAATTTGCATTTGACCCTAAAGTATATAAAAGTGAAGGGTGTCTTACAAGTACTAAAAAGTTGGCATTTGGATTGTTTAACAAATAACCCCACCCCATTCTTCTTGCAGTAGCTATTCTTTGTAATCTAACCATGTTGCTAAGAACTTCAGTTATTCGTCTTAAAAAATTGTTAATATTATCCTCAATACTTTTTTTTATTTGATAATAAGTTTTTTGAACAAGTCCTAACTGCGCAGCACTACTACTGCTTGATGGAGATGATAAACTGTCTCTAACGTCAGGACAGACAAATTTAGAAACTTGTTGACCAAAAATATCATGTGTATTTGCATAATCTTCTCTTAATCTTTCTAATTCCAAAAATGCACGATGATATTGTCGTACTGTGATACGTAATTCTGCTTGTGCGGTACGGACTCCATCATAAGTACAATCTGCTTGATCAACATAAGAAATATCTGGGGTATTACTTGGGTTTAAACCAGGTCTTGACAGTAAAGCAATTGCAGGAAAACTATTTGAGTTGTCTTGTAACCTTAAAGCATCTTGAAGTGATTCCGCGTTAATAATTTGGCAACGCTGTTGCAAGGGACTTTCGTCTTCGTGTCTAGAAAAGTCCCTTACGTATTCCCGTTGATCATTATCTTGAATTGCTTTATCAATTTGCATCAAAAGTGTAAACAATGACGTTGAACTATCTTCAGCCGGGGAAGGAGTTGATTTACGAAACGGAGGAGGAGTAGGAGCGTCTCCACTACCTTTATTAATAATATTTACATAAGTTATAATATATACCAGATACTCTTATAATAAGTAATTAACAATTCTTATGTGTTTAAAACTGCAAAAATAATAATTATTTTATTTTACCTCCTGAAATAACGTCGGCTCTTTTATTTCGCACAGGTATAGAATTTATTTCACAAGCAAACAAAAAAATAATCCACAATATTTGAAAATTCATTTTATTTCTTTGCAATAACAACGAAGTGTAAAAACAAAATGATGATTTTTGTAACAAAAATTATTCTTTTATACTGACTTTAAAACAGCAAAATTAAGGTTATTGGGCCAAGTTTTAGGACAACAAAAGCAGCAGGACAAAAAACAAAAGTATTTAGAGCAGGCCCTTATCACACGGCTAAAAATTAGTTTTAAAATTACAAAAGCAGACAAAACTCTAAATTAAGCAGTTTAAAAAAAACAAATTACAATTCTGAGTGAAATGGAATTTGTTGTTGAGGAGGTTTTTTTGGATATTTATTTTCGTAAAGTGTGTTAATGTAACTTTTGATGCGATTAGCTGATGCTGTTGGGTCCCAATACCAATTTATTGAATAATCCATTTCTTTTAAAATTAAAGTTTTAAATTGTGAAATTATCAAATCTTTTTTAGTAATAGTATTATACCTAGTGTTAAGTAAAATATCTATTAGAAAATTATGAAACATTTTGTATACAACATCGTATAGGTGGTTATAATAGTTGCTTTTATAATAACCATGACTAACCCGATTCCAGGAGTTAAAAATGTCTTTTAAATTTTCAATTTTCAATTTTAATTTATTCTCTTCTTCAACAAAATGAAATATTTGAAAATCCAAATGTTTGTCTTTATGCATTAATTTTGATAATTGATCAACGCTGTCTACAGTTACAATACAGCGAAGATTTTTAACAAGGGCTCTTTTTGGTCGTTTATTTTCCCCTTTTGAATTAGGATTTTCAGTAACTTGATCGTTAGCAGTTGCTGGTCGAGTTGGCCAAACAAAACTTGGAACAATAGGTGTATGCCTTACAAAAACCATAAATTTATGTCCAGGATTTTTTTCAGCATAACCCCATCCCATTCGTCGGGCTATCAGTTCGTCCATCATATTTAATAATTGTAAGCGCAAAGCTTCAATTGAAAAATGAAAATTTTGAAGACGTTCTTCCATTTGAAGCTTATTTTGAAATACAAAATTTATTTCTCTACTTAAATCAAACGTTTCATCTTCAAGTTTTTTATTTAATTTTTTTCGAACTACTCTTTCGCCCCCAAATATATCTGTCATTGCAGTTAACTGTTCCCTTTGCTCTATCATTCTATTTATGTTCATTCGAAACAATAGCGCCACATTATAAAGTTGTTCAGTAAATTGTCTTACTCTCAATTCTGTACACATTTCTTGGCTTATATAAAGATGATTTGGATTATCGTTATGAAAGTTCCAATTAGCATGGTCTCTTAACATTTCTTCGTCACGAATAATTTCTGGAATGTCTTGGTCCATGCCAACAGGATAATTGCCAAGACGCTCTAATATAGATTGTCGAAAGCGAACGTGGTTAACTATTCCCTCAGACACTGTACAAGGTTCCATTGGTAAAATTGGAACATTAAAAAGTTCTTCAGTAGCTAGAGTTTCAAAGCCTCTCATATTGGCTTCAACTATTTGATCTATCCTTCGCAAATATTCAAAAAAATCCTTTAAGTCATCAAAAACATTTGGTGCATCTTCCGGCACTTTTTTTGAGTTAGCCTTTGGAGGAGGTGTTGGTGGTAATCCTGACCCTATAAAAAGTTTTAATAAGCTGCTTTACATTGGGTTTTGTCAAAACATTTTAACATTACATTTTTTTAACCAAATAGTTTTATTATATTAACTTGGTAATTTTTTAAAATAAAGTTAAATGTAATTTGAATGGCTACTTACCGCCTGCAATAGCAGTATCGGCCCTTTTTGGTCGAATGACATTGGCAAAAAAAAAGTTAAATATGCAAAAAAGCAAAATAATTTGGAATTTCATTATGTTCTTTTTGAAACAAACTTTAGCACCTACTTTTTACAATTGATCAAATAGTTTCAATATGTTTTATTTATATACCTTGCTATTTCTTGATAACTTATCTTTAAAAATGGGGACAAACAGCTATAGCAGCGTAGAAAAGTTATGACCGTAGGCCGTTTTTTTGGGACAAGGTAAATAAGGTCACACATGACCTTAAAAGATAAAGAAAACAAAGCTTGAGCATATCCTAAGTCAAACAAAACTTGAACTTTTATTGAAAGCAGCAGCATGAGTAAAATTTAAATATTTGTGTTTAGCTGCTAGTCAAGCAAAAGATAAGATATTTAATCTGCTAATATTTAAAAAACAAAATATTTCTGAACAAAAAATATTATCCTTCAAAAAAATTGAAATTTGAGAAACTAAATGTTAAGATAAATTGAAGTTGTCTATTTTAATGTAGAAACATTATCTTTTAGATAAAATCAATATTGAAAATCAGCGCAAGAATTTTTTTCCACAGCTGCTCCCACACACACACACGCACGCACACGCACACCCACACATGCACACACACTTGCACTGCGCACCCACACATGCAAGCACCCAAACATGCACACACACACGCGCGCACACACTTATACACACATTTGACACACAAACACACGCACACATGCACATCCACACCCCACACATGCACATCTACACTCACCCACACCTCCACATCCACTTACACAAGCACACACTCACACATGCACACACACACACACCCGCGCGCGCACTTACACACACAACACACACACGCACACAAACTCACACGCATACAAACACATACACATATTTTACTTTTTCTTTTTCTTTCTTTCTCTCTCGTTCTCTTTTTCTCTCTCTCGCTCTTTTTCATCTCTCTCGCTCTTTTTTTCTCTCTCTCTTTTTCTTTTACAAAAAGACAAAGAGAAAAAAAGAGCGAAAGAGAAGAAAGAAAGCGAGAGAGAGAGAAAGAGACGAGAGAGAAAGAAAGAAGAAGAAAAAGTAAAATATGTGTATGTGTTTGTATGCGTGTAAGTTTGTGTGCGTATGTGTGTTGTGTGTGTAAGTGCGCGCGCGGGTGTGTGTGTGTGTGCATGTGTGAGTGTGTGCTTGTGTAAGTGGATGTGGAGGTGTGGGTGAGTGTAGA
>JAIXOW010000197.1 GCA_027486615.1 Oxalobacteraceae bacterium
AAAGTTTGGAGGGAGCTAAATAAAATTATAATTATCTTTTAAATCCAAAATAAATGGTGTTCGACGTACTCTTTTTTAAATCGCCAGATTGAACCATTGTTAGACCCTAACAGTGCACAGCTCAATGAAAACCTTGTTTAAAATCAAGAAATCTTTCATTAACGAGCACTGTGTAGACAATATAAACTTGAAGTTTGCCAACGGAACAACAAGTCACGGTACAGTTACTGAAATCAAAGAAGATCTCACCTTTAAAATAGCTTACAAAGTGTTTGTAACTTATGAAGAAGAAAAACGAAATCTAGACATTATTGACGAGCCCAAAGGAACTGATGATTTCATAAAATTCAAAGATCTTCTTTATAGCCGCGTTAATTACAGTGACATGTTGACAGACTATTTTAAAAAAGAACTATTTTTAGCCATTGTTTCAGCAGGGGTAAAAACTCATATGTCAAAATAATTTTACACTTTTTAATAAATGGTTTTTTGAATTCAAAGGTTAAAAGGTGCTTAAAATATTTGGCAAATGTAGTTAATAACTTTCAACACAGGATCGGCTAGCTTTTGAATTGTGCAAAAAGATGATGAATTTAGAAGAAGAAGAAACGTTTCAAGACACTTAAAAATTCTTTATCCTAAATTGTCCAATTAAGAATTTTCGTGAATTTTAATTTTGTGCTAATTATCCAAATAATTTAAGTCGAGAAGAACAATTTTGTGCTAAAAACAAAACATTATCTTATTTGCAAACTTGACTTGACTACAATTTATTGCCCTCTTAAAAGACATTCAATCTTTCCCTAATGGGAACAAAAATATTTTGCGCTCAAAAAGTTGAAAACTTCAGCTCATTCGTCAAGGAGCAGGTACACGCAAATGACCTGACTATAAAAAGTTGACAACATTGTAAAAGCTTTGATTGCACAACATAAAATTTAATAGAGCAAAAAATGCAAAAGTGTCTCTTTTATTTTAAGTCTTCATTTAAAATGTCAAGTGGTCAATCAGTTTCGAATTGAAATGGTTTTTCTCCTTGCAACTTAATGAGGTTACCTTTATTGAACTGAAAAAGTGCTTAAATTTCAAAAAGAAGGTTAAAATGTTGTTTGATACTTAAATAGTCGTTCGCTTGCGCTGATGGCAAGAGTGTGCGTTCTCTCCAAATGTTAAATTGTGATACAATTATCCATTTCGAATTCATGGCAACATCGGTGTACAACGAAAGCGACAGCGAATACAATGAGTCCGAGGTAAATTTTAATCATTGATTTTAATCATTTTAAATGATTATATTCTGTCTTTTTAGATTTGTATAAAATAAAGTAGATTTTAATTTTAATTAAAAATATAATTTTATTTTCAGATTGAAGAACATTTCAAAAGGCCAGATTTCCAAGAAATGGTTACAGGTCCGACACCTCTAAAAATGTCATTTCCGGACGGAAGTGAAAGATCAGATGGAAGTTTTCATCTCCGGCGTCACAACACCTACACGCTAAAATTGTCGCAACCACTGAGCGGGCAATTTGACCTTGTCGTCATTCGAAAGCATTACCCCTATGCTCCTTTACAAGTTTGTCCTTTTTTCCTTCCCACAATGTCCAAACACAATTTTGAAAAAATGGCAATGACGCATGACAACATCACGCATTATGGAATCTCGTTTGTCGTAACTGATTGCAATGCTTTGAATATCAATTTTCGTGAAACGAGTTCAGTCTTGTCAAAAAACGAACGAGAGTTAAAACTCTCGTACGGAAAGGCCAAGTTTATTCAACTGCTACTTTTTTCTCGCAATCCCACTGCTCTCTTGGCCAAGGCCGACCTTCAGGTGGTGGCCGAAGTGAGGCCAGAAGGAGAATCCAAGAAACGAAGGCAACGTTTAATGGAAGGGACAGGTGCGTCCCTACGAGAGGACTGTGAAGATTTGCAAGCAAGAAAAAAGGATCTCGTTAAAGAAATTTGCCGACTGTACAGGACCGAAGGAGCATTTCTTGACATTAATGATTTATCAACAATTATTAAAATCTCAAAAAGTCTTATTAACAATTCCATAAATGATTAAACTTTTTAGTAAGAATTCGATTAAATAATTATTATTACTTTTCTAAATTAAAATAATTGGAACATAACTTTTTTTACTGTCAATTAACACTTTTCTAAATTAAATTATTCGACTATTTTAAAAGATTAAAAATATTTGCAGATCTCAAATAAATTGCATAAAATGTGAATCAAATTACATAAATAATTAAAATGTTTTAACATTATCGAAATAACGTTTTAAAAATTTTAAATTTAAAAACTTGTTTAGCACAACATTTAACCTTTCTTGTAGTGCAAAAAGCAAGCCTTAGTTTACTCTTTCTTTTGACGAGTGAGCTTAATTTTCATTCGTTTTTAGAGCACAGATTTGAAAGGACGTTAGATTGAAATCTTCAGGTTAAATCATTATACATTATACATCATATTAATATGTACAAATTAAATTTTAAATAATATTGATTTTGCCATATTTTAGATGGATTCTTTAGACTGGGAAACTTGTCGAAACGAAATGGCAATTTGTCGACAACTTTGGTACATTTATCAACAGAGAGAAACTGTCAATCAAGATCGAGTTTGGCTCATGAATTCTACATTGAACGCAATACAAAATCTCCTCGACAATCAACCAAGTCTTGAAGCAGAACAAAATTTGTCTACATTAGTAAATTTTTTGAAACTTGTTGTTCAAACTTTGGACCACGAATAAATAATTCATTTTATTCTTAACCTCTCAAATGCATTTCTTCTTTCTTTAATAATCTCTATTCATTCACAAAAGAATTATTTATTTCTCATCAATTATGACAACTTGGTTTTAAAATAACGTAACTGATTATTTACTAAATGTTTATTTCGTACAAAAAATAGAATGTAAAAATACACATTCGTTTAAAACATATTTTCCCAAATACAAAAGTGTAATTCAAAATTCAAAATTCGAAAATATACTTTTTGAAACGCTTTATTGAAAAGTTGTTTATTTAAAATAGTAAAAAATCAGGGAAAGAAGCACAATTTTTGTTAAAGTCTTTTATTGATATAAAGAATATTTTATTAATCAATTTTCAAATTAGCATTAAAAACATTAACAGTTTTCAAAAATAATGTAGTTTTTATTAATAATTATTTCATCAATTAATTTCCATTTTAGATGGAAACACAATTGTTTTATCAAATGCATTTATTATCGCACTACAACATTAAGTGTTTCATATTAATTTTGTCCAAAATAATTGAGTTTTCTTTAATATTAATTTCATCGATGTCAATATTAACATATTAATTTTGCTCTGTCAATTTTGTAAGCGAGGAGCCAGAAATTTCTCATAGCTTCCACATAACCTTCGTGGGAATCTTCAAACAATTCCCTATCGCACCTGTCCTCCAGATCAAGAAGAAAATGTTCTATTTTTCTTCTATCTGCTTCAACGATTTTGTGACGATCCTCACTTTGGTACCAAGAAAGGTGCACGGCATTTGCCAAAAGTTTGAGCCAATTTGGAACCTTGAATGAAATTGAATTTATACTTCTAATAATGTATTTTTTAATACGTCAAATAGTTTTCATTTTTAATCAATCTTACGTAATTACTTTTATGCAATTTAACACGTCAAATATTTTTCATATTTAATCGATCTTACGTAATTACTTTTATGCAATTTAACACTTTGACTTTTTATAATATTCGCAAGAAAAATAGAAACTTTAACTTACAGACATAATATCCATTTTCGTTGTATCTTTCAAGCGATTTTAAATGCAACTACTCATTAAAACTCCCCATTTCTGCTGACACTACAAAATGGATAAGAGTTAAATTACAACTCATCCGAAGAAAGAACAGCAATAGGAAGTCTCAATCTCATAGCAACATCCCGTAGAAGATTGTGTACGTGTTGAATCAGAGTGTGGAGATGAACAACACCTTCTTCACATTCTTCTTTGGTTTCAATAATTGTTCGGATTATGGCAAGCCGCATCTGGATGACGAGGATCTCACGACAAGTAATGAGGTTCTCTTCTTTTGCTTTGGGTAAAAGTAAAAGACTCCACTGTTGTTCAGTAATTTCTAAAATTCGCAAAGTACGAGCCCATTCCAATGAGACATTCATTATCACCAAACAGTGTTTGCCAACGTTTTAAAACGAACTAAATGAACTACAGTAAAGTAGTAAAAAGTAAAACCAGTTTTCCAAAATGTAACCATTTTAGCCCGCGACAAAGTCTTTTATTTTTTCCTATTCTCTAAATTTGTGAAACATTTTTTTCTTCAAGTTGGCACAAAATAGACATTTATACTTTGTAAATGTGGCATTCAATAATCTCTAATCCCTCTAGTATTTTTGAAAATGATCTTGTACAAATCTAAAAATTTTCTACTATATCTATATCTATCAAAAGTCACAAATGGCAATTTTTTCTTCTTCAAATTTAGACAAAATAGACATTTATAGTTTGGAAATGTTTTGTTCTCTCCAGTCGTATTCAATTACGTTTGTTTTTCACTGTTACGTTTAAAAATGCAAAATCGATGCCTAATTTAAATTACAAATAATGCAATGATAAGTATTTTTAATTTTTGATTTACGCTTAGTTTTAATTGCACTAGTTCGATACCATTTATGGAATGTTAGATACAAGTATATTAATTATACAATTGTTAACGCTTTTTGCGTATCTTTAAAAAATGACAAATAAATAGAATAAGTTTTACAAGATGAGCTATTTGATTTTTTGTTAAGAAACTTAATAAATAAAAAACAAACGTATCCATTGCAAATAAAATTTATAAATTTTTAAAGTAGTAAAAATTATACTTTTTGAAGCTGTTAAAATTGCAAGTGAAATTTATAAATTTGTAACATCCTAGAAGCTTTATTGAAGCTGGGCCTATGCAATATATAGTTAAACAGTTTTAAAAGTATCCGTTAGATGCCGCTTTTAAAAAGATGAAAAAAATACATAACATTTTACAAGATGAGCTTTTTTATGTTTTGTTAAGAAACTTAATAAATACAAAATAAAGTTTTATATTGCAAGTGAAATGTATACATTTGTTGATTGTTATAAAAAAGTATGCTGTAGAGTCTATTCAATTTTATCAAGAAAACTTAAGTTATTTGCAGATAATAGCATTTAAAAATCCACCTACAATCACTTTTCTATTTCTTCATCTTCATAAGTTGACATTTTTAGCTGTTTTTATTTTAAGGCGAAAAATAGCTGTAGCTATTTAAGCCTAATATATTTTCAATGAAACGAAATGAAATGAAAAATTTACGAAAAGCTACGAAATCAAACTGTTTCAACTTTTTTTATCTAAAATATTGACTACCAAGAAATAATACTAACAGAATTATTTTTTTGAAATATATCAAAGTATTAATACTACCCGTTAGATGCCGCTTTAAAAAAATGAAAAATACTATAATGAGTTTTAGAATAACAGATTTTTAATATTTTTATTTAAGAAACTAAATAAATACAAAATAAAGTTTTATATTGCAACTAAAATGTATACATTTGTACAGAGTTATATACAAATATGCTGTTGAGACTATTCAATTTTATCAAGAAAAATTAAATTAATTGTACACAATAGCCTTTGGGAATTACTCTTAATTTACATTCATCCTCAACCTCATCTTCATTGTTTTTTTAAGGCCAAAAATAGCTTTAGCTATTTGAGCCTACTAAATTTTTCAATTTATCAAAGATTTCTAAATAGTTTATTACCTATCGATGTTACTTGTAGCTTAAAGTTTTAATTTCATCCGTTAGATGCCGCTTTTAAAAAATAAAAAAAATGAAAAAAGGTTCAAAACAATACCTTTTTTGTGTTTTTGTTAAGAAACTAAATGAATACA
>JAIXOW010000205.1 GCA_027486615.1 Oxalobacteraceae bacterium
GCAGCAGTGGTCTTGTACATATAGCCAGTCACGTACTTGCTGGCCATCTCCGTACACTGGCAGAGACTTCCCAGCCAGCGCACTGGTAATCACCAGCGGAATGAGCTTCTCAGGAAACTGGAACAGTCCATAGTTGTTAGAGCAATTGGTGGTGACAACCGGCAGCCCATAGGTGTGATGCCACGCCCGTACCAGATGATCCGAAGCAGCTTTTGAAGCTGAATAAGGGCTATTTGGCGCGTAGGCAGTTGTTTCAGAAAAAGGTGGATCGTTTGAACCTAGCGTGCCAAATACTTCGTCAGTTGATACGTGCAAGAACCGAAACTGATGACGCTGTTCAGCGTTTAGGGTGTCGTAATAGTCTCGCGTCGCTTCAAGAAGATTGAATGTGCCATCGATATTGGTACGAATAAATTCGCCTGGTCCATGGATGGACCGATCAACGTGACTTTCCGCTGCAAAGTGCAATAGCGCGCGTGGTTGATATTTTTTTAGAAGTGAAGAAACCTGCGCCCGATCACAGATGTCGCCTTTTACGAAAACATACCGCTCATCGTCGGACAGTGCGGCAAGGTTTTCTGGGTTACCCGCGTAGGTCAGCTTGTCGATATTGATGACTAACTCATCACTGACAGTAAGCCAATCTAGAATAAAATTTGACCCGATAAAGCCAGATCCGCCTGTTACTAAAATTGACATGATCGGCCTACAACTTATTCAAAATTACAGCGACCCAGAGGCCTATGTTGCCGAAAACCGTTTGCCTGTAAATTTTTAATTTCCTAAACAGAGCAATACGTTTAAGGATATTTGAATTTCTCAGTTCGCAAAATTGATCAAGTAGGCGCTGGTTTTCTGGTGAAAGAAAATGATAGGCCGCCCAAAGTGAACGAATATTTCGCTCGTTATAGTCTTTGAACCTACCCATCAATAGCATGTAGATCCGGGTGAACCTGGCAAACCAGGTAATATTACATCCGACCAAATTACCGCCGTGCTGCCGGTAGCGAAGTGAGGGCTCTGGATCATATTTAATAAATCCATTCGATCCTGAAACGAGCAAATACATCCACCAGTCATGAGTTATCACGGGAACTTCGCTACCCGCCTGCACTGCCAAGTGCCTTGCCTGTTTGTTAAAGACCATCGTATTGCCACCGCCAATGTTTTGCACCAACGCGTTTGCAAAAGATGGCGTCTTTAAAAAAAGCGGTGACAGACCAAGATCGTTGTTATCTTTATCGACAATCACCGTTCTGGAGCAATACAAGCCAGGAAGCTCTTCACTGATGTTACTCAAAAATTTTATTGATTTTTCTAATTTATCTGTATGCCAAATATCGTCTTGGTCTGAGTAGGCGAAGTAATCAGCTTCGATAGAAGTATTACAGGTAAGTGATAAAAAATTAGCGACAAACCCTTTTTTAGGTCCAAGGACGACGGTGACTCGCCCTTCTTCAAATCGATCTTTAAATACATTAATTACCGCAGCAGATTCATCACAATCACCATCATCAGATACATACAGTCGCCAGTTTTTATGAGATTGTTGGGCGATAGACTCCAGCTGTTCCGATAAAAAATGTTTTCCGTGAAAGATACAAAGAAAAATAGCAACGAGCGGGCCGACTGGCTGATTTGATTGCGCCTTTGGGACAAGACTGAGTTCTGGTGAAAAATTTGGCGACTCCCAAGCTTCGGGAAACTGAGTTTTAAATCGCGTTGATTGGATGTCGATAACTCTCATAGAGGGGATGCAAATATAAAATCTGCTTCAGTCGAATCTAGAGAGAGAGAGAGAGAGAGCATTTTTTGTACCATTTAGTTGCTTCTGCAATTTCAGTTTCTAATACAACGCACTTGCTTCTTAAAATTTTTAATATTCGCATTAGAAAAACTTTTTTTAATGCACGCCATAGTCAACAAAATAATCCACGCAACACGCTACCGCCCTACGCTCAAGCTGCGCATAAAAAAATCCTGCAACACACACGCATGCATGTTGCAGGATCTACTTTGATTTTCCTATTAAATTTAGATACGAAAATTGTGATTAGTTTTTAAATTAGTATTTGATTTACAAATAAAACAATACGAAATCTTTATCTAATTTTCGTAGACCAAAAGCTACTATCACTGTTAACTTTGTTTCGTTATCAAGTTTTATAACGATGCGGAGGTTACTATCGGACAAAGTGCACTCAAAGTCGGAATGTATGTCAGAACGATGAGTGCCGAGCTTTTACCTCTGGATAATTCGTTTATCCCGTTTGATCTTTTGTTTAGAATTGGCTTGGCGCACATTGAAAACAATGAGTTAACGCTAAAAGCTCTTTTTACGGGCCTACCCCACTCAGAAATGGGGATCCGATATCACTTTCGCCGTTTGTTAGCGAATGGCTGGATTGAGGTACACCCATCGCCATCCGATCGCCGTTCCAAACGTGTGATCGCCACGTGTAAGCTGTTAGATCAGCTGAAACTGCTTGACCAGGGATTCGTTCAAGCCGTTGAACAGCATATGAAAAGTCTTGACGGCGCGTCTTCAGACCGAGCAAGCTGAGATAACTGACTGGCATGGATCATGAGGGTTGAGGCTTTCGATGCTCGAGAGTCATTCCCTTTTTAGTTGAGTAGCGCTTGTTTGAGGGCTCGCGTGATGAAGGCACACTCGTTAAGCAAAAAGTTTATGCTTGAATTTGTGATTCAGCGTGACGCAGTTCGTCAAAAGAAATTGACTGAGCTTACGCCGCGGGATGAGCGCTTACTCGATATTGTGGCTTTGGCGTATGTTCAAAAAGAACGCTTGTCTGTGAAAGACCTGATGTCAAAATCTGAGCTCGGTAGTCCGGCAGTCATTCACCTGCGAATGAAGTCCTTGGTCGCTGAAAAATTGATCTAACTGCAAGACACTGAAGACACACGCCGCTATCAGGTTGCACCAACAGAAAAATTGCTGGCTTATTTCGATGCGCTCGGAAAAACTATTGACGCACTCACCGCTACACATCGCTGATTTCTCTGAGGCACTGCCTTATCAGGAATGCAATTCGGATCGCTGATACTAGCCTTTTGACATGGTCAGCCGGCGGCGAAGGAAAATCTGCATGAATACTGGCGACGAAGCCCTGCAAAGGTGCAGGAACGGCTAAGATGGGGGTCGGTTGCATGTCTCTGCGATTACTGTTTTTTTATAAGATATATTGTATTGCCCGAAAATCACCAAACAACCTTGCGGAAACATCCCCACATAAATAGCATTGAGGTTGCCTTAATATCAAATCGCCAGATACAGTTCTTTCAAAGGAAAGTCGGCCGAACATCAACGTAATAAAAATTATTGAGGAAGAAAATGGCTCTATTAAAACTTTTTTCTGCACTCTCGATAGTGTTTGGGCTGATATCAGCTTTGCTTTGGGTTATATCTGCAACCGTAACAGTCAAGGCGAATGGTGAACCACCTCACGGTGGATGGGGAGGCGGTACGGTCCAAGATGGAAGTGGTAATGATGTGGTCAAAACGCTAGGAAAGCAGTCCTTATGGAACGCCAGAGCAGCAATATGTGCCGCACTATCTGTCCTGTTTCAAATTTTATCTTTATATATAAGCAATTAATCGCACAACTTGGATCGATATCAGCCCTTAAATTTTGCGAATGCAATGCCACTTTATGACGTGGCCCATCGCAGTTAAAGGAGATGTTATTGCTCGGGTGATGGGGGCACTTGCAGCGTCACCGCAATGCAACTCCTACTTACCGACGCATCGATTTGTTGCTGGGTGTTTTTGCGAAGTGCGATACAGTTAATGTGAATGATTGACCGCCAGAAGCTATCTCCCGTGTTTACGACATGAATGCCCGTTCAAGGCCGAGAGTCTCCATTCAATGTACTCATAGAGAGTGGCTGCATTCCTAGATAAAAGGCGGTCGAGTTATTCCTCGCCCCATGACGCCAAGTACGGATCGTCATGAATGGCGTAACCGTTAAGCGTCAGTAATTCAAACTTAATCCCCACTTCGACTAACCGGGCTCGTGCTTCGTCAAACTTTGCAGTGGGTCCGGCACCTGCCTCCATAACAGCGAGCAGCGCAGTGTCCGGTCGCAATCGCAGCGCGAGCGCAACTAGATCATCAACGTGGCTTGGGCGCAGGCTGTGCCATGATGACTTGACCTCACAAAGAAACGTCTCTCCATCGATTAGCGCTAGGAGGTCTGCTTCTGCGTCTGCCGTTTCAGCCCGTTCGTCGAAACCGAACCATGTGGGCTCGGCGAACGCGAATGAGCGGTGTGCTCTGTCCCGTAGCGCTGAAAGCGCCCAGACTAGCGACAAGACGCTGTGATCGCGAAGGCTCTCAATCAGAAACTCGTTCGCTCGGAACAGCCAGCGAATGTTGACAGGCGAAAATTCTGTCTTCTTGCAGACCTCGCAAGCCATCTCAGAGGTCAGTTCACTCAGATCAACCCAGTTTTTGTGATGACACTTCCTGCACGTCCAGCGGTGGCCTTGGAACATCATCTGCCGTCGGCGTAGATCAATCAGACAGTCATCCAGCGACGCTTCCTCCTGTCCATCCCAGTCGAAACCATCATCTGCCTGCCGCGGTTGCTGATGAGAAGCCCAAAAGGCTTCTCGATGGATTTTCCAACTGTTCTTCAGATCGTTGTAGGCGACGAAGCTCAGTGGCGTCTTGAGCAGCCTAGAAGCCCGTCCAATCATGACTGCAAGGGAGCGGCGCTCGCCTTGATCTGTCAGATCAAACACGGCTTCTCGCCTAGATCGTTTCTGTAGAATATTGGTGATCGGCGTGAGATCAGCAGCGGCAACGTTGGGCGATCCTCCTAACTTGGCCCACGTAGCTTGCAGGAATGGGTGCAGCAGCAACTGTGTAGCTCGGCGAAGTCCACCCGCCATGCCGAGAACGCCTGTTAGATAGCGAGCCTCATTTGAAGGATCGATCCATCCCACTTTGTTGGCAGGATAGACATCTCCGTGTTCGGCATCTGCGCGAGCCCAACGGCCATCTGCTACCAGAGCGTGATGCACCGCTTCATATACAGTAGGAACGCGAATAGATTCGATGGGGTGGTCACCGCATACAAATACGCCAAGCCCACCGCTACGAACTCTGCGCTGTAACGGTGGTAAGACATGCTGCTGGGTACTTGCAAAGGCAATCTTGAAGGCGCCTTCCAGCCGCCACCGTCGCGGCAAAGCCCAGACGTTGTCATCGGCGAGCCGGATACCAGCCCCGCTATATTGAAACGTGAAATCATTACACCAGTAGCCTTGCGTAAAGGCCTGCCGAGGAGGAGCATCAGATAGATGATCTGGAATCAGTATCGGTGGACAAGCAGACGGCGCTGTCCAAACAAACCGCGTCCAGTCAGGTCGAGAAACCAGACTACCACCAAAGCGATTGCTCTCCCTTGCATCCCTCAGCGCGTCAGCACCTGGCAGCAGCTCATCAAGAGAAGTTACCACTTCGGCAGACACCGTACTCCACGGCCGAATCGAAAGCACCGTGGTGCGCACGGCTTCCAGCTGTTCGGCATTCAACGAAGTCGAACGCACCGTCAAATGAGACTGCCCGCCGGCCCCGCCATTAACGTGATTCCGTTTGAGGATTTCTCCAAGAGTCGTTAAGAATATGGGATCGTCGAGTTGAAGGGCGTTAACTCTGAAGCAACACAGGTCGCTGTCTAGCCAAGCAGGAATAAAGAGCCGTGCGTTCCAAAACAGGATACGGTCGGCGAACGAGTCACCAACAACAAGATTGAAAGATCGGCCGAAACGGTGGGAGCCGATGTCCAGCTTGGATGCGAATAGTGCGGACGCCGTGGACAGCGTCACCGCTTGTCGATTGGCGAAACGATCAAAGGCCGCGGCCTCATCTGGCACCATGTCCAAGTCCTGCGGCACACCGAAGCGTCTGTCGGCTACTTTTTCAGGCGCAACGATGGTCAGCAATGTCGCCGCGCTTCTTGCGTCGGGCGGATACATACCCGTTGATGCGCTCAAGTGATACGTACCTAGGTTGTCAGTTAGCAATCGGGAAGGCGTTTCGGTATGCCAAGAGTCAATGATCTTAACTGGTGCGCCGTCGCGACTGTGCCTTGCCAGCCTAAAGATTACCGACAAGGACGAGAGCTGTGCGAAGCCGTAGTCTGGCTTAAAGCCAAAGACATCAAGTCTCGGCTCGCCGTACCGCTTGTGAAACAAGTATTGCGCAACAGATAACCGCTCGTGCAAATCGAGAACGGCATCCCGATCAAGGGGCACATAAGAATAGACAAGATCGGGATCGTATGCTTCGAGCCAGGGCCAGTAATTCAACGGAATTTGACCGGCCACGCATGGCACGATTAGAGAAAAGCGCCCACCCCAGCGGCCATAACAGTCCGCGAATATTCCATCGAGAGCCAGCTGCGCATGCTCGCCGTCCTCTACTAGAAAAGCTACCCGCATCGGCCTTGGTTTGGCCCAGGCCCGAAGATCAGCACTCATTGCTACCCTCCGCTAAATCGATATTGACTCTCGCTCTCAATTGGCGATTGCTTTGTGTGTAGTCTCCTTCGTAAGGCATATCATCATAGGCCTACGATACTACATTTATAATCGTTTCCGAATGGGATTGGGTTACGAGCAAGCTTTTCTTTTCGTTACCAGCAGGACCGAAATCTCGACGATTACAGTCCCAGAACTTCCGGTTGGCAAGTAGCGCTACAGATAATAAAATTGCAAAAAACGGGCGAAAATTGAAGAAAATTATCATCATTGCAGGACCCAATGGCGCCGGCAAAACAACTTTTGCCCGTGACTTTTTGCCTGCCGAAGCCAAGACGCTCAGGTTTATCAACGCTGATTTGATCGCTGCTGGCTTGGCTCCGTTTAATCCTGAGTCTGCGTCCTTCAAGGCTGGTCGACTGATGCTGGAAGAAATTGATGAATGTGTGAATGCTGGCCACAGCTTTGCCTTTGAAACCACCCTCTCTGGCTTGGCCTATTTGAAAAAGATCGCTGTTTGGCAGAGCCTGGGCTACACAGTTAAGCTATGGTTCTTGTCTTTGCCCAATGATGAGATTGCTGTTTCAAGGGTGGCCCGCCGTGTTTTACAAGGCGGACATGATATTCCTGAGGATGTGATTCGCAGACGCTTCAAGGCAGGCTTGGAGAATTTCCATCAACGTTACAGTAAGGCTGTGAACTCATGGGCTTTCTTTGACAGCTATCACC
>JAIXOW010000192.1 GCA_027486615.1 Oxalobacteraceae bacterium
ACAGGTGTCATCGTGACGATGTTGGGGGTTCTTGGCTTTTCGGTAGCGATAACATCGAATCCCGATCCACAGGGCTAGTCCCACAATAAGAAGTATTAGTACGGCGTTGCCAACGTAGTGAGTAATGTGGGACCAGACGGTCCACGAATTCTGACTCCGGTGAGCGGCCATGTACTGCAGGTCCATGAGAGCAGGTCGGTTGACTCCGAATTGTCGAAGTCTGTCCAGTTCTGGAGTGACTTCTGATGGTAGCAAATCCAGCATGGTGAGGGGTTCCCAGGACCATTCGTAATGGATGATTTCCGCGGGCATCTTGATGGAAAGATCAGAGAATACTTGGTGTGTACTAAAGTAGGCTTCACATCCAGGAGACAGATGAAATTGTTGGGATCCCCGACCAAGGTGTTTCTCGGTAACTGTTCCGTTTCGGCATTTGATAGGTATGGTGGCAGGTCCAGGTAGGTAGGCAGCAAACCAGTTTTTACGTAGTTGAAAAACCTTCTCGGTGACGGGAGATACTTCGAATTTGCAGTTGGCCCTGGCGGTCTTAAAATCTTGGACAAATAGTGAACCGAGACAGGTGTTATTGAATTGACGACTTAATACTCCAAAACGGTCGCACATAAAGATTTGGTTTACCCTGTGACATCCTAGTAGATCAACAGATGAAAGATGGGTGGAGAGTCGGTGATCGTTGGACGAGACTGCCAGAACATCATGTTGCACATCTGGTATTAGGAAGTGATCGTCAAAGAAGGGTAGAGGAAAGGGATGGAGTTTGAATAGCCGTAGTAACGAGTTGATGGGGACCATGGGTACGTGGACCAGAAGGTGAGCATCTTGACCATCAAAGAGTAGGGATACCTCAATTTGGAACAGATCCGAATGGTGAGTAATCAATAGTTCGCAGCCGAATTCAGCAGCCCGTTCTTTGAGTTTGGAAAAGAGATTACGGATTTGCTGTGGTGATAGATAGTCAACGGCTAATCTTCGATGTTGAGCAGTTTGTAGAGCATGAGTGGCCATACGAAGACGTTGACGGATCTGATTTTCGATCCTAGTGAGCCGGGTATCGAAGAAAGCTGGATTAGCAACATTGAGAATAAGAAGCTGATCTGCCAAGTCTCGAATTGCTGACCCTATTCCGTCGAATTCCTTGTCGAACTTTTGCAGGACCTCGAATAATCGGTTGACATTATCTTTTACCTCTAGAAGTTCGGTTTTGAGGAATTCAATCTGGACCGAGTTGTAGATACCCATAGCGGTGGCTGCGATGGCAATGGGTAGAGCGATTAGTCCGGCCACGCGTTTGCGTCGATGCCCCATCGGCCATCGTTGGTGAGCTCCCGCGGTCCGAGGTCGGTTTACCGGAGATATACTTTCAGTAGGGAGGATGGATATGTTGGCCATAATGGGTGCTGGTTCATCCAGGATGTTAGTGTCCGTGGTGAGGTTGACGGAGGAGTTTGGTTTGGGGGAAGGGGTTGGATTGATCTCGGAAACGATTCCAAGATTGACGTCTTGTTTGATGATGTACCTGTGGGCGGCTTCATGTAGAGGAGAGGCTTTGAATGGAAAAGGAGGGCTTGATTCAGATTTAGAGACTGCGTCTTCCTCCGGGAGATGAAGGATTAGGGTATCCTGGGAGATGTTTATTGGATTGGAGGCTCTGGGTTCATCAGCAACGTAGTCCACTGAATTGAATCGACCATCGATAAACCCGGAATCTGAAGTGACCTTGTTTGCATCCTTTCCAGGTCGGTCTGGTAACATATTCCGGAGAGAGTTGACGTGATCCCTTATATCGACAGTGTCGTCAACGTGTAGTCGGGCCATTTGCGTCCAGGACATTGCCGCAGTATATAATTTTGCGTCCGAAAAGTTTCGGGGGTTCTCTGCGTTTTGATAGCTACCCAGGTTGTGCCGAATGAGCTCATATACCTTCTTATAATCTGTGTAATCGGTTCGAAGGAGTTTCTCATAGGCCAGAAGCTGTTCGTCGATGGAAGAGACGCTTACAGTGATGTGGGCATGTAGATAGGAAGTTGATCCGGCTAGTTGTCCAATTTGCTCGAAGATTACATGTTCAGCTCCAAGTGTTAGTTGAGGGTAAAGAAGGATGAGAAGGAAAGCCAATAGAGTTGAGAGTATCTTATTTCTTTTTAACGGGTTTGTATTCTGCGGGCCGTTTTGGTAAAGGTACGTTTTCCACATCACCTTGCCTTCGAGTGTGTCGTCGAACCGGTGTTGTAGATCCAAAGAGAGCTTCCTCCACGTCGGCGAAGGCCCCAGAGGGACGAGTTGGGGTCGAAGTCTTGGTCCGAGTTGCTGGGGACTTATTGGCCTGTTTGTGCGCTTCTTGATGAAGGCGTTGCAGTTCCAGAACTTGTCCATAATGGTCATCAAGGATGTTCTGGTATTCCTCTTCGGTCTCGGCTGACGCAAGGGCTGTTGACGTCTCGGCTGTTAGATGTTCTAGAGTACGCTCTAAGTCGTCTAGAGTGTCTTCAAATGAATGAAACTCTGAGCTGCTGGTATCCGAAGTGGCCGGAATAGAAGGAATCCGAGGATGTAGCCCAGTCGGTCTTCGGTCGTCAGGGTGCGGGTATAGATTGAGATGTTGGTTCGACGAGGTTCCTGGAACAGGCGATACGCGT
>JAIXOW010000104.1 GCA_027486615.1 Oxalobacteraceae bacterium
GCTGTGTATAAATAGACCTTGTTTTACTAGAAGACCGGAATGAATAATAAAATTGGGTCTCTCTGTCTTTAAAAATCGCTAGTTTGACTTCAAGAACTTTTTTTACTATAAGACCAGAATGAATAACAAAATTGGGTCTCGCTGTGTATAAATAGACCTTGTTTTACTATAAGACCGGAATGAATTTTAAAATTGGGTCTCTCTATGTAAAATACACTTGTTAAAGACCTTTTTTCGATTTGAGACCGGAATGAATTTCAAAATTGGGTCTCTTTATGAAAAATACACTTGTTAAAGACCTTTTTTTGATTTGAGACCGGAATGAATTTCAAAATTGGGTCTCTCTATGTAAAATTCACTTGTTAAAGACCTTTTTTCAATTTGAGACCGGAATGAATTTTAAAATTGGGTCTCTCTATTTAAAATACACTTGTTAAAGACCTTTTTTTGTTTTGAGACTGGAATAAATTTTAAAATTGGGTCTCTCTGTGTAGAGTTAGAAAGACCATCAAAAAAATATGACAGAGTGTTGAGAAAGTATGAGAGATTGTTCCAAAAGCAAATGTACGAATTCGATGATGTGTTGAAAATTTTAAAACATATTTTTTGATACTTTTAGCCAGAATTAATCATTAAAAAGGGCACGCGACATTAAAAAGTGTCTCGCAAGTAAAGTAAAGCAAGTGCCCAACCTTGTTATGCCTCCACTCCTTATGGAGGACCTAGAAATGGCTCTCTTTGAGATCAAAAATAACATTGAACCAGCATACTTAAAAAAGTTGGTTCAATGGGGTAACAAAAACTCAAACATGAATAATGAACATCAAAAGTGAAAGATGATTATTACAAATGTTCACAGACACTTTCATTTTGGGCCCTGCATTCCATTACAATTACTTCGTTACAATTCAATCGTTTGATCGCAAGTATTTTAGCTTCTTATAATCACAACAAAAATTGCCTTTATGGAATTCTTTTGGCCTTTCATTACAATCATTAATTATTATTTTCGTTTTGCGAAGAAAAAATTAACAATTAATCGCAATTACTCGTTTTGTTGTAATCGTTACTTTACATATGGCATTAACAAAAAAAAGTTTGTAATGCAGGGCCCTACTGTTTATAGTTAAGCAACATTTTCAAAAAATTATTTTTCATTTTTTTCTTTACCTTCACATGGAAGCTATTATGATTCGCAAATGTTAACTAACTTTTCTAAAAGTAGTAAAAGTTTTTTGTATTCTCCTAATTACCTTCTATTCGTGTGTAAATAATTCGTGAATTCCATGTATACTTCATAATTGATGAATTATGGTACACATCTTCAATCATTGTACATCTTAAAAAGATTTGATTCTTGCCTCTGAAATATGTAATAAATTGATTTCTTACTTTTAAACAAACATCTTTTTCTATAATTACAGTGTGTCATATCTATATATTTGTATTCAGACGTTGAAAAATTGATGTTGGTTCAAAAATTTCTTTTTTTTGGGTTTAATTATGGTTCCATCTTTTAAAGTAGCCTTGAAAATGTTGACCGAGACCCTATTCTAAGTTTTATTCCCCTCACATTGACAAAGAAGGTAATCAAATACACACAGGGACCCAATTTCTTTATTTTTTCTGGGATTTGTAGACACAGAGACCCATTGTTATTCTTAAAAGACAGCGAGACCCAATTGTAAGTTTCATTCCGGTCGTATAGTCAAACTAGGTTCATTTATAGTCAGCGAGACCCAATTTTATTATTCATTCCGGTCTTAGTCAAATTATGTCGTTTTATACAGAAAGAGACCCAATTTTCATATTTATTACACAGAGAGACCCAATTTTATTATTCATTCCGGTCTTAGTCAAATTATGTCGTTTTATACAGAAAGAGACCCAATTTTATTATTCATTCCGGTCTTATAGTCAATTTATGTCGTTTTATACAGAAAGAGACCCAATTTTCATATTTATTACACAGCGAGACCCAATTTTATTATTCATTCCGGTCATAGTCAAATTATGTCGTTTCATACAGAAAGAGACCCAATTTTAATATTTATAACACAGCGAGACCCAATTTTATTATTCATTCCGGTCTTAGTCAAATTATGTCCTTTTATACAGAAAAAGACCCAATTTTAATATTTATAGTCAGCGAGACCCAATTTTATTATTCATTCCGGTCTTACAGTCAAACTACGTTGTTTTATATGGACAGAGACCCAATTTTATTATTCATTCCAGTATTATAGTCAAACTGGGTCAATTTTTAGACAGCGAGACCCAATTTTATGTTTCATTCCGGTCAATATACATTCAGACAAAGACCATTTTTTATGCTAATTTTCTTGACAATTTTTTGAAAAAAAAACAATAAAATACAGCCAAAGACCCATTCTTTTCCTTTTGTTTTGAAATTTTGGAATAAAAACATTATTTTGGTCTAGCCGTACTTGTACAGACATAAAATGGTCCGGCGAGACCCAATTTTATTTTTCATTCCGGCCTGGATTGGTCGTTTTGGTCAACTGGATTGCTTGGAATCCAAAAAGTCAAGCGAGACCCAATTTTGAAATTCATTCCGGAACTGAAGACTAAATTAGGTCTCGAGAGACCCAATTTGATAGAAAGACCTTATGGCACTTTTACCCGGCGCCTTATTTTATACCCAAAGAAACTCAGCTTTGACAAGCGAGGTTCCATGGTGTAATGGTTAGCACTCAAGACTCTGAATCTTGCGATCCGAGTTCAAATCTCGGTGGGACCTGCCCTTTTTCTCATTATTGCCCGTTAAAATTTTTTGTTTTGTGGTTTTCATCATA
>JAIXOW010000411.1 GCA_027486615.1 Oxalobacteraceae bacterium
GTTTTCGCGAACCACTAATTAAATAAGTACTATAACAAACTTTTAGGAGAAAAGGGCATTCACAACTCGTTCTATGACGTGCGTGGAGATAGCCGACCCTACCCCACGGGTAGTGCATGCAGTACAATGTGCTTTGTTCAGTATCTAGAGATCTGTGACTGATATTTTCGTTACATCTCTTCTCTTCTTCAGCTTCCCCACTCTACTTTTTCGTTTGAAAAATTTCAAAATCAATCACACAGTTTAAAAAATGAATCCCTTTGCCGGAAACTTATCTAAAGAACTGCAAGAACTAGACCGACAAGAAAGGCAACTCCGAATGGAATTACTCGACGTCCTCACTGACATTACGACACCAGATAACTCTGACGTCGAGGGTGAGGAAGTTGAAGACCTCACAATGCCAGCTGCCAAGCAGGCTCTCTTGGACGCACGACCATTCCCGACCAGGTGGACCCCTTATTCGGAGCTGTATCGTTCACAAGTCTACCGAGAAAAGGCCGCTAGGAAGGTCAGGGTAATGAAGAAAATGATCAAGAGGCATACCATGGCCGAACTTTTGATGAACCAGCATTTCACAACCGCGCTGAACCAGATTGAGCAGGTGTACCCAGATGACGGAGGCCGGACTGGCCTCAACTCGTTGGTCGCATGCCACCACGTTATCAATCCCAACGACTGAATGCGAGTTTGTGGACAGGAAGGAATTGTACATTTCTGAATTACATTTATCCTTGGAAGTAGTCGTTTTAGTCTTGAATCTGAAATAATAGTCGATCCTAATAAATAACCTCTTTCGAATAATCTTGTTCATTTCATCAAGTATGGTAATATTTCTCATCGGGATTAAATTATGAATATATAAAAAAATTTTATCTGAATCATTTAATGGGCATAAGAATGTTAATTAATTTACATTTTTATAGTTGTACGGTAACTCTAGGCAAACTTACAAAAGTAAAAATACATTAGAACAAGTTCTGCCTAATGGGAAGTGACCTATTACAATTGGGATAAGAATTACTAGTTAGTTAAATAACGAGGTAGCTATTATGACAATAGTTATTAGGATAAAAATACATGACGATAAAAGATTGATTTTGTTTATCCCTTTATTTCTTTATCAGGCAAATATTAAAAAGGCAAGGATATTAATACTTAGGTTGGTGAATAAATCAAATTAAGTAGTGCGAGACTTATCCGAATCACACACTTAACAAAAAACACCAAGTAATGAAGTTTTACATAGGAAAAATATTAATGATATAATTTTTGTCGCTAAATAAACTCTTTCTATTTTTCTCAATAAAGTTCTAGACTAGAACCTAGAGCTAGTTTACTTAGATTATTTCCAGTCGTAACATAAAAAATCTATTTACTTAAGTAATCTATTAATCCTAGATTCCTACTCACAAAAGTATAAGATAAATATTAAGGTAAGAATAAAAATCTTAGGGAAGCATAATGGTATGATAAGTTTATCATTACCTAAAATTCTAAATAAGTAATGATTTGTTCAATTCAAATGGAACTGGAATACGAATTATTGCAACTTTAAATCTCAACCAAGTAAATGAATTTTGTTTAGGCTAGAGCATGAAATCTAATCCCGCTGAGATCTAATAATAATGAGGATAAGAGTTGAGGTTCGCATGTTGCGGAGTTCGGCGGCTTGAACTAGAGCCCGGAGTTCATCTTGAGAGAGGATTCCGGCATCCAAGGCCTCAATGATGAGGGGGCGCGATTCCCGATAACGGAATGCAGCACCCACAGAACGAACAAGACGTTGGTCCATTCCTTGAAGAACGATATGGGCCTGTGCCCTACCCATAGAATTGGGGTTAAGCTCTGCCAAAGGGGGAGATGAGACCCTGGCTGGTGAAGATAGTGGTGGTGGCATAATCGTCGGGTCAACCTGAAAATCAATTTTAACCCAAAATTTTCGGGAAATAGTTTTTGCACCTGTAAACCATATTTTATCGTCACTTTAATGTTAAATTACTGGTTCCACTTACAACGACTGTAAACTTATAACTTGAGTAAGTAAACTTATATATTATTAACCTGAGAATTTCGGGTTGGCGTAAGAGGTGATCTGAGAATGTTTGGCACGATTGGGACAGCCATGTGATGTCGCCGGATATGAGCCACATAATCGCGCTCATCTGAGTAAGTGAACGAACAAGGGGCACATCTGAAACCCCATGTGACCTCCGAAACCTGAGCAAAACGTAAATGATAAAACGCAGACGTTAATGTTATTCCGGCTCTTAATTGTGGATCACTTTGGCACATGAGAAAATTTTGAAGTAAACTGTAGAGTTACCTGGCCTAAGACCGGCCGACGAACTGCCAAACTACTGTCCGGGTCCTTTGCAATCGGAACAACCGTTCCTAAATTTTGTATTCCAGATCCGGAGGGAATGTTACTTCCAGTAGAAGGTGTAGTAGTCGGACGCGGCGGCGGACTCTTCATGGTATTTTTCTTGCGTGGACTAACACGAACTTGAGCCGAATCTTCACTGTCTGAAGATAGTCGACTAGAACCGGACCTCTTTTTTCCGGAAGACATCGAACTTGCTCGAGATCGGTTACTTCCAATACTAAAAGATATGTTGAACCATTCTTCACAACTTGCTATCTATAGCCAATTATTTTAGTTAATCTGAATGTTTACATCCTCATTTAACCATATCAAACACCATTGGTTTCATGAGTAAATCACTAAATGAGACACGACAATTTAATGGTCGGAATCTAACTATAGGAGCAATTGACGAACCTTAATGGAGTAGTTTGTCGAGAGGCGACCTGTCCGGTAGGCGGAGTCCCGAATGGTGACGGAGGCCTAGGGCAATTAAAGTAGATCCCATATAGTAGTTTCCCACCTTACATTAATTTCAAAATTTTGAGAGATAAACCGAACTTAACGCAAAGTAATATAAATTGATCAAGCAAAATTTATGAAAATATAAGTTGTAGATAACCTGTTGTATGGCATTGGAGTAACATTGCCGGCCCGGGAAGTCGCATTGACAGAGGGGGACCCCACAGTCAAACTAGGAGATCTAGTAGGTGTCCTACAATGACAAATAATTTCTCAGGAATATCTTTTGTCTCCACTATAATGAACGTGCATTACGTGCTTGTTACCAAATATTAAAAGTCATTAATAGTAACATACACGAACCTATTTGGGGTAACCTGCATAGGAGACAAGGTCAAATCCGGCCTTGTAGGAGTCCTTTTGAGAATCTGTGGGCTATAGGAAATTAATAAAAATTTAATTTTCTGATAATTTCTTGACAAAAAAGTTACACTGCTAAAAGAGAAAAATAGACAAACAACCCTATCAGTCGACCTCCTAAATCATATAAAAAACGATTTGGAAAATAAAAGGCTCACCTAATTAGTCAAATAATTACCTAATGGGTGTGGCTCGACCGGAAGGAGGTTCTGACCGAGGTCCGAATATTGGCAATGGTGGTGTCCGAGGTGATGACGAAGCTCGTCTTGATGAGGCTGTCGTTGACTTACCACATCCCTTATCTTTAACCCTTCGAATTATTAAAGATAAAATTAAAAATTAAAAGGATGCTACTTTTTAAATTCCAGTTCACAACATACATAATGGACATTCAAAACAACCCATTACTCCTGAAATATGTTCGTTTGAATGACTTAGCTAAACCTCCCTTCAAAGGCTCACCAAAAGCTGCTGGATATGACTTACATGCATCTTCACCAGCCACAATACCCCCTAGAGACAGAGCTACAGTCGATACCGGACTGATAATTTCAGTTCCATCAGGAACCTATGGGCGAATAGCACCCCGTTCTGGTCTCGCAACCCATAACATTGATGTGGGGGCAGGAGTAGTGGATGCCGACTATCGTGGCCAACTTAAAATACTTCTTGTGAATCATTCAAACGAACCATTTCAAGTAAAAGTGGGGGACCGAGTAGCACAGCTTATTTGCGAAAAAATTGTCTACCCAGAATTACTTGAAGTTGAGACCCTTGACGTAACCGACAGAGGATCCGCCGGCTTTGGATCATCAGGCATTCAATAATAAAATCCGGAAAGGTAATTTCGCAAAACTCCATTTTTTGAGATAAGAATTTTACCTGCTGGGTCCAGCTTGAGGTTCATCCGAACCAGCTCGAATTTGTTGTGCACCCTCAGGGGTCGGTAGCACTGTGGTAGTTAACCCAACACCCTGTTCCACTGGGCTAGGTAACCTATACATATAAACAAAACATCACATCCATTATTACCCTATATATCAAAACACGTAACATACCAGAAACCTTATGGTTGATACAAAATCATGAAAAAAAAAAAAAAAAATGAGGAATAAATATATAATCA
>JAIXOW010000111.1 GCA_027486615.1 Oxalobacteraceae bacterium
TGCTAACACTGCCAACAGAATCGTCATGATCATGAAAGTGCCAAACAAGGCAATCACGCCAGGTACAAGTCCGAGTTCAGATTTAATTAAATCACCAAGGGAGCGTCCATCGCGGCGAACAGAGACAAACAAGATCATAAAATCTTGTACGGCACCAGCCAAGATGGCACCCACCAAGATCCACATCACTCCGGGTAGATAACCCATTTGCGCAGCAAGTACGGGGCCGACTAAAGGACCTGCTCCAGCAATGGCTGCGAAATGGTGGCCAAATAAGACATGCTTATGCGTCGGTACATAATCTAGACCATCATTGAATCTGACCGCCGGTGTGGCACGCGTCGCATCGAGTTGCATCACGTGTGTGGCGATATAACGAGCGTAAAAACGAAAGCCAATCATGTAAACCGCAACGGCAGCAATCACAATCCATAATGCATTGATACTTTCGCCACGAGAGAGAGCGATCATACCAAGGGCGATTGCTCCTATGACGGATAGCGCTAGCCAGCCAGCGTTTTTCACGATTGAACTCATGCATGTCTCCAAAATAATATGTTATTAAAGCGGGTAATCGGCGGATTATAACCCTGAAAAACAGCCTGCTTGGGGTCGTAGTATGATGAAAAAAATGGATTAAAAGGGTCAAAAGTGTTTGTTGCCTAAAGCGTTATAAACATGGAATCAGGCCTAGTCAACATAGCCTAAGAAATAGAGTAGCCGAACCAACAGAAAACATGAGGCATGTTCTACTCTACTGAGTTTTGATAGGTTTAAATGTAATACCAGACTCAGCGACAATCGGATTAGGGAGTATCAATGAGTAATGAAAAATTTAACTTAGCTGCGGCAGAATTAATTAAGCAAAGACTTGCACTGCATCCTATTACCCCTTTACCAGATGCATTACGTCCACAGAATTTAACCGAAGCATATGCCATTCAGGCGGCTCTCAATGCATTGCTTATCCAAGCTGGAATGGGAAGCATGGTGGGGCACAAGATTGGTTGTACGACACCTGTGATGCAGGCATTTATAAATATCGATCAACCTTGTGCCGGTCGTATATTTAGTCGAACCGTGATGCATGGGCAGGGTGAAGTACCAGCCCACGGTTTTGTTAAGTTAGGCATTGAATGTGAGATTGCAGTTGTAATTGCGCATGACTTACCAGTGCAATCACATCAATACAACTTAGAGTCAGTAAAAGAAGCCGTAGGGGCGGTCATGATTGCGATGGAATTAGTTGATGAGCGCTACGCCCATTTCCCTAGTTTGGGTGTGCCGACCTTAATTGCGGATGATTTTTTTAATGCAGGCTGTGTGTTGGGTGAGCCTGTACATGATTGGCATGATCTCGATCTCGCAAATCTGACAGGTTTTACGCGCGTGAATGGCCGCGAAGTAGCGCAAGGAAAGGGATCATTAGTTATGGGTCATCCCCTTCATGCACTGGCTTGGTTAGCAAATTCTTTAGCAGAGCATGGCCAACCGGGTTTGAAAGCTGGTGAATTTGTGTTGTTAGGTAGTGTAGTTGAAACGCAGTGGTTAAAACCAGGCGATAGAGTGGAAATTGATATTCCACAGTTAGGTGAGCTAAGTCTAGAAGTGACACGCTAATTCTAGAACTGGCTTCATTCTCTTTTTTTAGTCGGAGGTAAAAATGCGCAGCATAGCGATAATTGCAGCCGTATTAATGAGTTTCTGTATAGATGGTCTAGCAGATGACAAAGTCGAACATGGCGATTGGTCTTCGCAATTTATGGAAGGCATGGGTGAAGCAACCACGCATGAAAATGGAATGTCAGTATTCGGTATGCTCTGTGCTGAAAACAACTGTCGCTATTATTTTGCAAACAACACCGAATGTCAGCCGCGTGTCACTTATCCTATGATTGTCACTACCAATCAAGGCGCGCTTCCTATAGAAGCGCTTTGTGAAAAAGTTGAAAGCGCAAATGGCGATGTGATGCTGTACTGGTTTAATGAAAACGCAAAAATGAATCAGGCTTTTGCAACATCTTCGGAGTTGAGTTTCTCTTTTCCATTGAAAAACGGAAAATTCAAAGTGAGTAGTTTTTCTATGAATGGATTTACCGAAGCCATAGAAAGAATGATTAACGGTGTACGCGAGCGTGCAAGTATTCGTCGCAATGATAGAAGCTCATGATCGCAGCAGATCAGAGTTTAAGGCTGTGTAGTTTTTAATCCAGTCCAACGTGGTGCGAGAGCGTGGGTGATTTGAAATAAATCTAATACGCGTGCCACGGTGTGATCAACCATGTCAACAATCGATTCTGGACGATGATAAAGAGCGGGCAGAGGTGGGAAGATAATGCCACCCATTTCTGTCACAGCAGTCATATTTCTGAGATGAGCAAGATTGAATGGCGTTTCACGTACCATGAGTACGCAACGCCTTCTTTCTTTTAACATCACATCAGCAGCGCGTGAGATGAGATTGTCGGATAAACCATGTGCCACAGAAGCCAAAGTTTTCATGGAGCAGGGCGCGATCACCATGCCTTCTGATTGAAACGACCCGCTAGCAATGCAAGCACCGACATCACGTGCATTGTATACAACATCCGCTAATGCTTCTACATCTTTGCGTTTGAGATCTAATTCATGATGCATGCTCAGCACACCAGCATCTGAAATCATGAGATGTGTTTCCACATCCTTTAATGAACGCAATGCTTCGAGTAAACGCACGCCATAGAGTGCGCCGGATGCGCCAGTAATGGCGACGACAAGTCGTTTCACAAACGCCTAAGAAGCTTAAGCTTTGAGCAAGCTTTGCAGCTCACCAGATTCAAACATTTCATTCAAGATGTCTGCGCCACCGATGAATTCACCTTTGACATACAACTGAGGAATGGTTGGCCAGTTAGAAAATTCTTTAATGCCCTGACGAACACCATCATCTTCCAACACATTGATAGTCACTAGATCTTGTACGCCACTGGCCTTGAGAACTTCAATTGCACGACCTGAAAATCCACATTGCGGAAACTGTGCAGTTCCCTTCATAAACAACACAACAGGATGAGTGGTGACGGTTTCTTTAATCCAGCCTTGAATTTCGCTCATAAGATCCTCGCTTTAAATAATGTCTGCATTATAGGAAAAATGTGAAACTGCTGCCGACTTTGTCTGAAATACAGACTGTAAGTCTTAAACTTTCAATTTCGCAAACGCCGCTGCCATTGCATTCGAAGGGGCTGTTGGTTCACGGCGCTGTTGTGTAGCTAGTCTAGCGGCATCGGTACGATCACCACGCTGCTGAGGTTTGGCGCCAGCGGGCGTAGGAGCATCATCCAGTCGCATGGTAAGCGCAATGCGCTTACGTTTAGGATCGACTTCCACCACTTTCACTTTGACGACTTGTCCGGCTTTCACCACGCTATGAGGATCTTTCACAAAAGTATGGGACAGAGCAGAAATATGCACCAAGCCATCCTGATGCACCCCTATATCAACGAAAGCACCGAAGGCTGCGACATTGGTGATAACACCTTCTAAAATCATGTCAGGTTTTAAGTCTGCAATTTCTTCTATACCGTCTTTAAAACTAGCCGTTACAAATTCCGGGCGGGGATCGCGACCAGGCTTATCGAGTTCTTTCAAGATATCGACAACAGTCGGTAAACCAAAGCGCTCATCGGCAAAGCGTTTTGGTTCTAAGGATTTTAGTAGCGCACTGTCCCCGATGACTTGTTTTACTTCTTTCTTAATTTCAGCAAGAATTTTTTCTACTAAGGGATACGATTCAGGATGAACTGCTGAAGCATCAAGAGGATTGTCTCCATCCATCACACGTAAAAATCCTGCGGCTTGTTCAAATGTTTTTTCACCTAAACGTGGAACGGAACGCAGTATAGAGCGTGAAGAAAATTTACCATTCTTATCACGATAATCTACGATGCTTTGCGCTACATTGCCATTTAAACCTGAGACGCGCGCTAGCAGTGGAGCAGAAGCAGTATTCACATCAACCCCAACAGCATTCACGCAATCCTCAACTACAGAATCGAGTGAGCGCGCTAATTGCGTTTGCGATACATCATGCTGATACTGACCTACACCTATCGATTTAGGATCGATCTTCACTAATTCAGCTAAAGGATCTTGCAGACGACGTGCAATAGAAACAGCGCCACGTATGGATACATCTAGTTCAGGTAACTCACGTGAAGCAAATTCAGATGCTGAATAAACAGAAGCACCTGCTTCAGAGACAACAATTTTATTTAGTTTTAAATCAGGTCTACGCTTAATTAAATCTTGCGCTAGTTTGTCTGTTTCTCTGGATGCAGTTCCATTGCCAATTGAGATCAAGGCAACTTGATGTTGTTCGGCGAGTTTTTCTAGTGTGTGTAAAGAGCCATCCCAATCATTTCTTGGTTGATGTGGATAGATCGTCGCGGTATCAACTACTTTGCCAGTTGCATCAACTACAGCAACTTTAACGCCGGTACGTAAACCAGGATCTAAGCCCATCGTCGCGCGTGGGCCTGCTGGAGCAGCGAGTAAGAGATCTTTTAGATTACGTGCGAATACGCGTATTGCTTCGCCTTCAGCTTCTTCACGCAGCTTACCCATCAATTCAGTATCAAGATGCAGAAAAATTTTCACGCGCCATGCCCAACGCACGGTATCCATTAGCCATTTGTCTGCGAGCCGATTTTGGTTGCTCACATTAAAGCGCGCAGCAACACGACTTTCACAAGGATTTAGAGGCGCATCCCATTTTGGTTTTTCTACTTCTGTATCGAGTCGTAATGTGACGGTCAGTATTTCTTCACGGCGACCTCGGAACAATGCTAAAGCACGATGTGAAGGAATATTCGCCAGCTGCTCTGAGTAATCAAAGTAATCAGCAAATTTTTCACCGGCTTCTTGTTTACCTTCTATAACTTTCGCATCAACTATGCCATGTTCTTTTAAATACTCGCGTAACTGTTGCAGTAATTCTGCATCTTCAGAAAAACGCTCCATTAAAATTTGACGTGCACCATCAAGTGCCGCTTTGGTATCAGCCACTCCAGGATTGTCACCTTGATCTGTTGTGAAGGCAGGTTTGATAAAACGTGCAGCTTCCACTTCAGGATCTAAAGTGGGATTCGACAATAATGCATCTGCTAAAGGCTCTAGCCCCGCCTCAAGCGCTATTTGTGCTTTAGTGCGGCGTTTTACACGATAGGGTAAGTAAAGATCTTCTAAGCGCGTTTTATCTTCAGCAAGTAGGATGGCTTGCTGTAAAACTGGTGTCATTTTTCCTTGCTCTTCAATCGAAGAAAGGATAGCAGTACGACGTGCTTCTAATTCACGTAGATAACGTAAACGTTCTTCCAATAAGCGTAGTTGAGTGTCATCTAGTCCACCGGTGACTTCTTTACGATAACGCGCAATAAAAGGCACAGTTGCTCCTTCATCAAGCAAGATAATCGCAGCAGCAACTTGTTCATTACGGGCGGCCAGTTCGTTGGCCAAGCGTTGTTCTATAGAAGGCAGCATGAATTAGCAATACAAAAACATAATGTGGAAAAATTGAAGAGAGAGAAAATTAATTAAATTGAGCGCCAGTAACGCGTGGAATGCCTGATAGATCAGACCAGCAATGTACGTCATGCCAACCTAGATTGTGAAATAACTCACTGACTGCTTGCGCCTGATCGTAACCATGTTCGAGCAATAGCCATCCTTGGTTTTCTAAGTGATGCGGAGCGCCGCGAATAATCAATTCGATCGCCTTTAAGCCATTCGAGTAATCTGTTAATGCATCAGCTGGCTCGAAGCGTAAATCACCTTGTGATAAATGTGCATCACCTAATGGAATATACGGTGGGTTACTAACAATCAAATTAAATTTATTTTTTACCGAGTCATACCAATCACTCTGTAAAAAATTAATTTTGATATTGTGTGTAGCTGCATTTTGTTGTGCGATATCTAATGCAGCCAGACTAATGTCAGTCGCAGTAATGCGCGCATCGCCACGTAAATGACCGAGTGCTAAGGCAACTGCACCAGAACCGGTTCCTAAATCAAGTACGCTACTTTTTGCATGCAAATGTTGTGCTGCTTTTTCTACTAATAATTCGGTTTCATGTCGAGGTATGAGAACGGCAGGTGTGACTTTTAACTTCAAGCCGAAAAATTCACGTTCGCCCGTAATGTAAGCGATAGGCTCGCCGTCACGTCGACGTTGTAATACAGACTGTGCAGCTCTGATTTCATCATCGCTCAGTTCATCTTGGGAGCGTGTGACCAGTTCGATACGAGTCCATTGCAAAGCATGCGCAATCAAAATGCGCGCTTCGAGTTGGTCTATCGCGCTAGCGCGCAGTAATGCATCAATTCGCATAGAGTTAGCTTAATCCGACTTTCTAATCACGATAAAGCAGAGGGCTAGAAAGAAAATCACAAACCAAATAACAGACCACTGTGGAATAGATAGTCCTAAGATGGGATCGTATTCTGTCGTACATAAGCCGTCAGCTTGAAACAAAAAAGGTAGAAGCTTGGCAGAGATAATTTTATTGAGCGAAGTTTCTAAAGGATCAATGCCACATGAGACTGTAGGATGCGCTTTAATCCATAAATGACGTGCAGCGATGATTGCGCCACTCAGACTAGCAATCATTGCGAATGTAGAACCAAGTCGCGTACTTTTTTTCGCTGTAAAAAAAGTGATTAAGCAAATCAAGCCAGTTACTGCAAATGCATAGCGCTGCAAAATACATAAAGGGCAAGGCGCCATATCAAGTTGAAATTGTAAATAAGCACCTACACCTAGTAAGCTAAAACTAGTGAGTGTAATCAGTAATAAAATAAATTTATTTAATTTCATATGAATGATCTGAGATGTAGACTTAATCTGCCTGACTTTCGGCGAGTGCAGCAAGTTGTTCGGTCTGATGTTCAGCCATCAGCGAATTAGTTAATTCATCTAGATCACCTTCCATCACCATCTCTAATTTATACAACGTTAAATTAATACGATGATCTGTAATGCGACCTTGTGGAAAGTTATAAGTACGAATACGTTCACTACGATCGCCTGAACCAACTAATGATTTTCTCGTGGCAGCTTCACTCGCTTGTTGTGCTCGCAATTGCACATCTTTAATCCGTGTAGCTAACACTTTCATAGCCTGTGCTTTATTTTTATGTTGGCTTCTATCGTCCTGACATTCCACCACGATACCAGTTGGAATATGAGTAAGCCTTACTGCAGAATCTGTTTTATTGATGTGCTGTCCACCTGCGCCGGATGCGCGGAAGGTATCAATCCGTAAATCTGCAGGATTAATATCTACATCGCTAATTTCATCTGCTTCTGGCATCACAGCAACGGTGCATGCAGAGGTATGAATACGACCTTGTGTTTCAGTAGCAGGTACGCGCTGTACGCGATGTCCGCCGGATTCAAACTTCATGCGTGAATACACACCTTGCCCTACTAAACGCACAATCACTTCTTTAAAGCCGCCAATCTCAGAAGGAGATTCCGACACCATTTCTACTTGCCAGCGACAACGTTCTGCATAGCGTGTGTACATACGTAGTAAATCACCTGCAAATAAAGCAGATTCATCACCACCGGTGCCTGCGCGTATTTCAAGAAAAATATTCCGCTCATCATTCGGATCTTTAGGCAGCAACATCTTTTGTAAATCAAGTTCTAATGCCGCTATACGCTGTTGCGCTGACTCGATTTCTTCTTGTGCAAACACCTTCATAGAAGGATCTTGCATCATCTCTTGCGCAGTTTTTATATCAGTTTGTGCTTCACGCCATTGCGCATAAAGACCCACCACCGGTTCGAGCTCAGCATGTTCACGAGTTAGCTTGCGATATTGATTCATATCTGCAGTGGCGGACTCTTGATTCATCAGCGTACCGACTTCCTCTAGTCGCTCTGAGAGCTGATCAAGCTTGGACAACAAAGAAGGTTTCATCGAGGGATAGATTTAATTCTTGGGGCATGCATCATTAGCGATGCGCGACTAGGGTAAAGCTCATCATAGTTGAGCAAGCAGGATAAATTTACCTAGCGTTTAGTGCGAAATAATTGCGGCAGTAATTGAGCTAGACGTGCCCGTTCATCTGCCTCTGCATTATGCAAAGCCTGCTGTGGGCCGTGTAGAAATTTTGCTGTCAGGCCTTTAGAAAGCGCTTCCAGCACGGAGTCAATATCTTCACCTTTGGCGATTAACTTACGTGCACGTTCGAGTTCAGATTGACGCATTTGCTCACTCGACTCTTGTAGATCCTGAATGATGGGCACAACAGCTCTGCCATCTACCCAATGCATGAATGATTGCACGCGTGTTTCAATAATCGATTCAGCTTGCGCAACAGCTGCCTGACGATTTTCCATGCCTGTTTGAACTGCAGAGCCTAAATCATCGACGGTATATAAAAACACATCGTCAAGTCGACCTACTTCAGGTTCAATATCGCGCGGAACAGCAATATCCACCATAAACATAGGTTTGCGACGACGACTCTTGATAGCACGTTCAACCATGCCTAAACCAATAATCGGTAAGGTCGAAGCAGTACAAGAAATCACCACATCGAATTTAGCTAATTGATCAGGTAGTTCGCTTAGTCTTAAGGTGTGACCATGTAACCGTTCTGCAAGTTGCTCTGCACGTTCAGGCGTGCGATTTGCAATCGTTAAGCTCTTAGGATTTTGCGCAGCAAAATGTGTGGCACACAGTTCAATCATTTCACCGGCACCAATGAACAGCACATGCTGATCTTTTAAGCTATCAAAAATACGTTGAGATAAACGCACTGCAGCAGCAGCCATAGAAACGCTATGCGCGCCAATTTCTGTAGTTGAGCGCACTTCCTTAGCAACAGCGAAAGTACGTTGGAACATTTGATGTAAATACGTGCCCAGTCCGCCCGCTGCTTCAGCCTGACGAACGGCATCTTTCATTTGACCCAGAATTTGTGGCTCGCCCAACACCATAGAATCTAATCCTGATGCAACGCGAAATGCATGGCGCACAGCGTCATGTTGCGGTAGAGCGTAAAGATAAGGACGCAATTCTGAATAAGGGAGCTTGTGATAATCGGCAACGAAATGACCAGTTGCATCGATAGCAGCTTCGACATTGCCGTATTGCATGCTAGCAGCGTAGATTTCAGTACGATTGCAGGTAGAAAGAATGGCGGTTTCAGGCGCCTTAGATTGCGAATCACTGCGAGAGAACCAAGCACATGCAGAACCTACTGCCTGACCAAGTTGGTCTGCAGGAAAAGCCACCTTCTCACGCAGTGAGATTGGTGCGCTATTGTGATTAAGCCCTACAGCAAGCAATTGCATGGAAACGTTTTCGTAGTGAAATTTTAGCTGATTACATTATAGCCGCTGGTCGCACTCAAACGGTTAGAGATGACCGAGTAAATCAGGGCTAAAAAGCCCTAATTTGTGATTTTTTCTAACTTATAACCATAACCATAAACTGGTGCCAGTCTAAATCCATATTCTGGCTGTAATTGCAGCTTGTTTCTGACTCTAGAAATATGCGTATCTATCGTTCTTGAGCTGACCTCACTCTCTGTAGCCCAGACGGATTCAAGAATATAAGCGCGGGAAAGCGGTCGCCCTATGTTCTTAAAAAGCAGTAAACCTAAATCAAACTCTTTTTGGGTGAGTGCTATGGCTTGGTCGTTGACCGTTAGTTTCGCTTTGCGAATTTCAAATATATGCTGACCAAATGCAATCTTATCCGCTGCTTGCCAGGCGGGATAAGCGCGCTCCAGCGAGACATGAATGCGGGTCAGCAATGCTTCTTTCCGGATAGGCTTGACCAGAAAATCATTCGCTCCCGCTGCTAACCCAGACAAAATATCAGACTCAGCTCCAGCATCAACTAACAGCAAGATGGGAACATTTGGACCACATTGCTTACGTAATGCATGCAGATAAGCTATTTTTTTATTATTCGTGCTTTCCCAATGCATGATGAACATGGCAAAACGCTGTTCTCTTAATTCTTGAGAGTCAGGTTCATGGCTGGTTAAGAAAGAACTTTCATGACCCGCTTCAGACAAAGCATTCATCAATAAATTGCGTTGTTGGTCTTGAATATCGAACAAAGCCAAATGCATAGGAATGAAAAAGTCCAAAAATGGGAGGAGGGCAAAGAGCTGAGAAGGCGTTTTGATGAAGGATTCTAAACCGCCGGCTATTTTCTCAAGAGTTTTTATTTAACAGTATTTAACCTTTCATTTTTTTTCTTTGAAAGTCGGTTTTTCTAAACATCTTCCCGCCGATCATTATCAAAATGCTTCCATTTAGGCTATGAAATAAGCCACACCTATACTAAAGTTAGCGTGTACTTACTTATTAATAATCCTAATGATTACATCATTTAAATATTTAATAATAGAAATATTTTGTAAATTAGCCACAGTTTTTGTTGTCGGCGATCCACACATCCTTTGTAGTTCCCTTCATGCAAGCTTGCGCAGCGATTTCTTAGTTAATTATCATTCGAACAACAAAAAGTAATTTCCTCCACCCTCCTTGGGAGAATGATGATGAGTCAGCACGCAATTAAAAAAGAAGAAACGCACTCGGTTACGGGTAGCGCCGATCGCAATACAGAGCAATCAGTGCAGGTGAGTTTGCGATTGCGAGCAGTAGAAAGTTCTGAGCGAGCAATCGTCTCCAACATCACGGCAGTGCAGCCCTCAGCAGGTTTGGTTTATTTAGATTTTGGTTTTCTTGAGCATCACACCATTGATCAAATTTCCGCAGCTGCGCGTAAAGGTGAAAGTTCGATTCATCTCGAAGGCAGACTGGAATGCCGTATTGCCATGACACCGCAACATGTCGCGCAATTAAGTCAGCAATTAAATCAAATCTTGAAATCTCCTAGGCCAGTAAGTACCCAAGATGCCGAGCCGCTGACAGTGGGTCCGGACACCGTCTTGCAATAAATCACACGCCCGCCTTCCCACGGGATTGCATTCATTACATCACGCATAACGAGTTCTCACGCTTAGATGTGAGAAGTGGGATCACGTTTCTTGCAAATTAAGATCTCAGGAAAAAATATGGCTACAGCAAAAAAAGAATGGGCATCTTTTATAACAACGGCTCCCGCATTAAAAGCCGTGTTTAAAGCAAGTAGGGCAGCAATCATTACGGCAGCAGTATGTAGTTTATTTTTGAATTTACTCATGTTGGTGCCCACGATATACATGTTGCAAGTGTATGACCGTGTATTGTCAACAGGTAGTTTGCCTACCTTATTAATGCTAACTCTGATCACAGTATTTTTATTTAGTGTGTACGGTGGACTAGAGTGGTTGCGAGCACAAGTATTAGTCATTTCTAGTATGCGCTTTGATGCAATGTTGAGCGCAAAAATTCATGATGCGATTTTTTCTCGAGCTATTTCGAGTGGAGGTCGAAGGGCGAATGCTCAGCCATTAGATGACTTAGATAAGGTAAGACAGTTCGTTACAGGTGCAGGATTATTTGCCTTGCTTGATGCACCATGGATGCCTATCTATATAGCTGTGATGTATATGTTCCATCCTTGGATGGGGGGTATGGCTATAGCCTGTATGGTGATATTGACGGCATTAGCGATCTGGAATGAGTTTGCAACTCGAGAGCTTTTACAAGATGCAAATCGATTTAATCTGACAGCGAATTATCAAACTGCATCTCACTTAAGAAACGCAGAAGTCATTACATCAATGGGCATGCTAGAACGCTTGCGCGCTAGATGGATGGATGATCGTAGCGCTGCTTTAAACGCACAGCATGAAGCAAGTGGAAGAGCTGGCTTTATTGCAGCGCTCTCAAAAACCTTCCGACTAACTTCTCAATCTTTAGTGTTAGGACTAGGTGCTTATTTAGCGATACAACGTGAGATAAGTCCTGGCATGGTGATCGCAGGTTCAATTTTATTGGGACGTGCATTAGCACCAATTGATCAACTCATTGCGAATTGGCGAGGATTATCAGCAGCGCGATCAAGCTATTCTCGCTTATCAGAATTATTGTTAACGCATGAAGAAAGTCAGCATGCTATGTCTTTACCTGAAGTAGTGGGGGACTATAAATTAGACAAAATTGTTGTCACACCAGATGGAGCGCGCGGACCCATCATTAAAGAACTCAGTATGCGTATACAAAGCGGAACGCAACTAGCAGTAATAGGTCCCAGTGCAGCAGGAAAATCAACGTTAGTTCGCACTTTATTAGGTCTTCACACACCCGTCTCAGGAAGCGTGCGATTGGATGGCGCTGAATTAAATCAATATCAAAGAAATGCACTCGGAGATGCAATTGGTTATCTGCCACAAGATATCGAACTTTTAGATGGAACCATTGCAGAAAACATTGCGAGATTTGGTTTCATTGATTCAGAAGCCGTAGTTAAAGCAGCGCGTAGAGCAGGAGTGCATGAAATGATACTTGCACTTCCAAATGGATATGAATCCAAACTCGAAGGACATTTCACATTGTCAGCAGGACAGCGACAGCGTGTCGCCTTAGCGCGTGCTTTATATGGCGATCCTAAAGTTGTGATCTTGGATGAGCCAAATTCAAATTTAGATGAAGCAGGTAATGCAGCGCTCTTAAAAGCATTAACTGAATTACGTCAGCTAAGTAGCACAGTCATTATCGTCACGCATAGACATAATATTCTGGAACAAATGGATCGTGTCTTGGTCTTGGTAGATGGAAAACTCTCCTTATATGGCACACGCGATCAAGTTGCACTCGCTTTAAGTCAAAAAAATAATGGAGCAGGTGTACATCCCATTCGAGGTAATGAGGTGTTCGCATGAACAACCTACATTCATTGAAGTCAACTAAACCAGAAGTCGTCACTGTCTTGCCGACTGATGTTTTACCGAAAAAAATCGAACGTCAAGAAAAGTTTTTACGCATCGGTGGGTTAGTCGCTGTGTTGATACTGTTTGGTGGGCTAGGTGTGTGGTCTGTATTAGCGCCACTTGATAGTGCTGCAATTGGATCGGGTTTGGTGATTGTAGAAAATTATCGCAAGCCGATCGCACATCTAGAAGGTGGCATTGTGAAAGAGGTACGCATAAGAGAAGGTCAGCATGTGCATAAAGGAGAAGTGCTGTTGACCTTGGAGGATATACAGCCCCGTTCTCAATTAGATCAAGTGCAAGGGCAGTGGTTACTCTCGCTCGCGCATGAAGCTAGATTAACTGCACAGCGTGATGGTAAGAGTCGCATCACCTATCCAACTACTTTAACAGCAAGAAAAAATGATAGTCGCGCAGCAGAAGCAATGCGGCTACAGGATCAAACATTCCAAGTTCGTAAGCGCGCATTGGATGGCGAGATCATGTTGTATCGAAGACAGATAGAGCAGTTAAAGCAAAAATTAATTGGATTGAATGAGCAAAAATCTATGCGTGAAAAATTAGTGCGTTCATTTGAAAAAGAGCGTGGTGATTTACAAATCTTAGCGAGTCAAGGATATGCGGAAATGCAGCGTGTGCGTGAGATGGAACGTAATCTGGCGCAGAACGAAGGACAGCGCGCTTCATTAGAGTCGGATATGTCTTCAGTCGAATTAGAGATTGGATCAGCTGAATTAAAAATACTTCGAATTGAGCAAGAATTTCAACGTGAAGTTGCAAAAGAATTAGCCGAGGTGCAGGCAGAATTATTTAGTTTGAATGAAAGAAATCGTGCCTTAAGCGATACCGTGAAACGCACGACGGTAGTAGCACCGGATGATGGCATGGTCTTGGAATTGGCAGTACATACTCCTGGTGAAGTGATTAGGTCAGGACAACATGTTTTAAATATTGTGCCTGCTAATGAACAGCTCATGGTTGAAGTGCGCTTACTGCCACAAGATATTGATCAAATCATAGTAGGTCAAACAGCAGAGGTAAGGTTCTCTGCATTCCGACAACGCGAGATGCCCAAGATAGAAGGCAAGCTCGTGATGGTTTCAGCAGATCGATTAATCGATGAAACATCGCAGGATAGACATCCCTATTATTTAGCGCGCGTGATGGTGACACCCAAAGGCATACGCGATCTCGCTAACTTAAAACTCGAATTAGTGCCTGGTATGCCAGCGGATGTATTCATTAAGACAGGTTCACGTACCTTCTGGCGCTATATGACAGCACCATTTTCAGATTTATTAGTGCGATCAATGAGGGAGGATTGAGATGAAAAAATTAATCACCTCACAAGCTGTCACATTATTGGTGTTCTTCACAACCTTAGCAACACCTTGGGTTAAAGCTGAAGATTTACTGAGTCTGTATAAATCAGCGATGCAAGACAATCCCACTTTAAAAATACGGGAACTAGGTATAGAGCGCGCAAAAGCCGATGCAGATATTGCAGTCAGTCGACTCTATCCGCAAGTGAATTTACAAGTAACCGGTTCAAAAAATTATGCCAATGAAGCAGGACGGCTTTCTGATTATTACGGTCAGCGAGCAATTCTCAGTGCTAGACAGGCAATTCTTGATTTAGCTTCCTATTACCGATTTGATAGTGCTCGTTATGCTGCTAAACAAGCTGAAAGCGAAGCACATCTTGCGCGCATGCAGTTAACAGCTCAGCTGATTGATTCTTATCTCGAAGGATTACAGTCTGATGATGAGATGGAGCAGTTGTGGGGTGAAAAGGAAGTAGCAACACAGCAGGTAGCGCGTCTATTAGCGATGTTCCAGATGCAGATGGCAAAAGTAACAGATCTATCTGAAGCCACTGCGTATCTACAGCAATTAGAAACACGACAAATTGATGTGGCAAATAAAGCTGATGCTGCACGAATTAAATTACGTGAGTTAAGTGGTCGTGATCCTGGAGAATTAGCTGTACTGACAAGATCAAATTTTCCAGTAGTACCTTATGATGAAAATTATTGGGTTCGTTCCGCATTAGACGGAAATCCAGATATTCTTGCTCGCACTGAAGCAGTGAAAGTCAGTCGCAGTACATTATCTAGTGCGCGCGCTGAACATTATCCTCAACTATCATTTCTGATGCAAAGAAATGAATCTAATCAAGATATTGATAATTTGCCGCGCCGTGAATTTGGTGTGAATGTAGTCGGACTTGAATTGCGGATTCCGATTTATGAAGGCGGACGTGTAAATGCAACTATGGCTTCTGCGCTAGCACAACTAAATATCGCACAACAACAATTAGAAGCAACTCGGCGTACAGTAGAGCGTGATATGCGCTTGGTATTTGCAAGCGCAATTGCCAATCACGCAAGGATAGAATCCACGACTAATCAAGTCAACGCAATGGAGCAATCGGTAACGGCACAAGAAGTGGGCTTTGATTTAGGTGTAGTCACGGTGATTGATGTATTAGACGCACGCCGTAGATTATTTAAAGCGAGATTAGATTTAGCAAAGGCGCGCTATGATTTCTTGCGTGACATAATGGGATTGCGTATGCGCTCAGGTGGTTTGCGTCAGGCTGACATAGAAGAATTTAATCAATGGCTAGCCAGCCGTTAATTTCAAATGTGCTAATGAATAATAATGTTGTAGCACGCTAGAATAAAAATGTAGTGCGCAGTGGTAAAGTAGGACTTGGTTAAAATAGATAATTAAAATCCAAGTTACCTCACTAGCTGATTACTTATGCCGCATGCATGTTTTGTTTTTATAGTCATCTCTCTACTTTCCACTGTTGCACAGTCTGCTGACCTGAATTGGACCTGTCAGGGTAAAACACGTTTTATCCATCGGGGAGCAGAGTCAACTTACCCAGTTGATGAACAGCGACGTTATCAGATGCAGAATCAAAAGCTAGAGAGCATGCAATGCTCTACGACGGAGAGTGGATGGTATTGTTATGGTTTAACTGAGCAGCAGGCAACGCGACGCATAAGATTAGATACCACTACCTTCATTGTCAGTGATACTTTAGAGCTTCCTACCTCAGCCTTGATTTTTGAAGGGCGTTGTCAGTAGTTGTATGGGTAATGTAAACATTCCTAAAAAAGTTATAGTCGTTGGGGCTGGCATTGCTGGTGCAAGTGTGGCTTACGCTCTAGCTCAACGACAGATTCCTGTTACTGTTATTGAGTCTAAGCAGATTGCGAGTGGTGGTTCTGGTAATCCAGTTGCAGTTATTCGACCTGAGCCGGGTGGTGCACATAATCCTATTACAACACTCACTACACTAGGTATGCAGTGGTTAGTACAATGGCTGTCGCATCATGGACAAGCGGTGCCACATGAGTTGTGTGGTGCAATCAGAATGACACGCGATGCACTTCGTCATCAAAAACTCGCACAGCATGCAGCGCAATATTCAGCTGATTGGATAAGTGAAGTCACACAAGAACAAGCTAGTGAACTTAGTGCAAATCAAGTAGCAGATCGAGGTTTTCATTTGCCAGTCGCAGGGTGGATAGAGCCGATTCCATTCATTCAGTCTTTATTAAATCATTCTTCTATTCAGGTGCAAATAGGTTTGCATGTCAGTCGAATAGAGTTCGATGAAAAACAAAAGCCACGCATTACTTTATCTGATGGATCAGAACAACAAGCTGATTGTGTAGTTTTAGCGAGTGCATTTGGTGGGTCTTTATTTTCATCTTCTTTAGCTATTGATAGTGCGCGCGGACAGTTGACGATGTTGCCAGAAATAGCGGGACGTCATTTATATAAAATTATTTGTCGAGATGGTTACATCACACCTGCTATTCGAGGCATACATACAATAGGTGCCACTATTCAAAAAGATGATGTATATGTTGATGCACGCAGCACGGATGATGAAGAAAATTTTCAACGTCTACAAAGACTCTTGCCTGAATTTTGTCTTGATAAGAATGACTGCCAAAGTGGGCGAGTAGCGTTTCGCGCAGTGACGCAAGATAGATTGCCTGCTGTCGGTCAGCTTGCGCCAAATTTGTATGCCTCGCTAGCACATGGGTCACGAGGCATGACTTGTGCGCCGTGGTGTGGTGAATGGTTGGTTAGTATGATGATGGGAGAAGCTACACCACAATTAGAGCAATGGCGGGAAGTGCTCAATCCTTTGCGCTTAGCGCTACAATAAAAAATTAATGCAGAATAGTTCGAAAAAACAGGGAGACAAGAATGTCGTACGTTAAACAATTAAAACAAATCATTTGTGCTGCGGTAGTTCTCATTACATGGACTGCAAGCGCAGCGGATTTGCCAACAGGCTCACCGCAAGCACATGGCTTATCTGCAGCACGACTCGCTCGTATTAAGCCAGTTATCCAAGCAGAGATTGAAGCCAATCGCATGCCCGGTGCTGTGCTGCTGATTGCTCGTAAAGGTGTGGTGGTGTATGCGGACACTACTGGCTATCAAAATAAAATGACGAATAAGCCATTGCAACGCGATGTCATCTTTCGTGCTTATTCCATGACCAAACCCATGGTATCGGTATTAACCATGATGTTAGTAGAAGAAGGGAAATTACAACTCGCTGATCCTGTTTCAAAATTTTTACCAGCGATGAGTAATATGAAAGTGTTGGCTAATCCTTCTGAAGCTACAGGTACAACAGTCGCTGCACAAAGGCAAATGACGGTACATGATTTACTACGTCATACATCTGGTTTAGCGTATGCAGAATTTACTCGCTATGCAAGTATGAAAAATGCCTATCAGGAGGTAGGTTTATTTTCAACTGAAGTGCCATTTAAATCGATGGCATTGACTCCGGCACAACAAGTAGAAGCATTTAGTAAAGCGCCCTTGTTATGGCAACCAGGTTCAACGTGGGAATATAGTTTGTCGACAGATTTGTTGGGTCGTGTTTTAGAGGCTGTCAGTGGACAGACGCTGAGTGTTTTACTAGATGAAAAATTAATTCAACCTTTAGGCATGAAAGACACTAGCTTTGTCGTGCCAGCATCAAAAGTAGCGCGCATAGCAGAACCTCTCAAGATAGATCCGACTACGGGTGGTCCTATGCAAGTTGTGATTGATGTGACAAAAGCGACTGGTAATGATTCAGGTGGTGCAGGTATTTCAACCACAGCGGATGATTATTTACGTTTTTGTCAGATGTTACTCAATGGTGGCGCCTTAGATGGAAAACGTTATTTATCTCGCACCACAGTCGCACTGATGACGTCTGATCATTTAGGCCCTAAGGTAGCTACACCCATTCAACCAGGTGAATTGTTAATGGGTGTACAAGGTTATACCTTTGGTTTGGGTTTTATGGTGCGACAAGGTCAAGGATTGGCGAGTGTGCCTGGTTCAGAAGGTGATTATGCTTGGGCAGGTTTAGGTGGTACTTTCTTTTGGGTGGATCCTAAGGAGCAACTAGTCGCAGTCTTGATGACGCAAACACCGGGTGCAATACGTCAGTATTACCGTCGTATGATTAAACAATTGGTGTACCAAGCAATTGAATAAATTTAGTCATGTCACAAGCTAGCGTAACTTAGCTAATAAGATGCGCTAGCAATGCTTGGAATTCTGCTTCACTCGGTTCTAAATTATTGAAGCGATAAAGATGGTGATGCACAGGAGGCTCTACCCGTCTTTGTAGATAAGTCTCCCAATGCGCAAGCTTATAAGCATCACGTGCATCAGCTCTATGTTCTATCCTTTGTCGTGCTACTTCGCTATCGAGATCGATCCATGCGATCCTACAGGTGGTGGATGCAGGCAATCCTAGCTCGGTAGGATGGAAAAATTTTCCAGCCATGAGTTCACGTGTGAACGGTCCAACTAAAATCACATTTACGTTGAGCGAAAAATTTTCGCGCACTATGTCGATTAATCCTGCGTATTCTTGATCACGAATATTTTGTAAATAAGTTGGGCTATCTCTATCATCAGGATCGCCCGTTAGTAAACCCATCATGTGGGAACTGAAAGCACCATACACCGTGTCTTTATCTAGAAAGAAGAAATCTTCACCGGTACGCTCGGCAATCAAAGGTAATGCTTTTTTTGCAAGAGAAGTTTTGCCGGTACCTGCGTGACCGGCAAATAAGATGAGGCGAGGTGTGGATTTAATTGGCTGCATAACTAGTCAAAATAGTAATTTACTTTTTAAAAATGCGTCAGTGCTGTATTTTGCGCTCAATGCTAGTATCATTACATTAACCCCACTAACTTTGTTATCAAATTATTATGGCAGATACAAATTCTCCCGGTACGCTCATGGTAGGTGAAGGTGTGTTCATGAAGGGCACAATTAAAGTGCCAGGCGTGGCCACGGTTGATGGAAAAATCGAAGGCGTTATTTCTGCCGACACGATTTATGTCACGAATAACGGTGGCATTAACGGTAAAACAGCCGCGAATCATGTTCGTGTTGGTGGGATTTTGACTGACACCACAGTTGCAAATAAGACTTTGGTTGTGGAATCGGTGGGCAAAGTCATAGGTTCGATTACCTACGCCGACTTAGAGATTAAGCGTGGCGGTGTCTTGCAAGGCAATATAGTAAAAGTCAAAGATGGCCAACCAACTGGCTATGTTATGGCAGAGAGAAACACACCTGCAGTAGATAGTTCAGAAGAATAAATTCTTCATAGCGGGAAGGTTGCTCTAAGCTGACCTTCCCGAGTTTTGTATTTCAATGTCAAACTGGGTCGTGCTTAATTTGCACCCCGTCTTTTTATCTCCTCCTTCTTGTTCATACCCTGAGTTCTGATTTATTACTCCACGCTTTATTATTAATAGTGCGACTTAGTTGAATAAATCAGTAAAATTTGATCTGCTTACAGGTTTTTCTTTCCATTTATTTGTAAATTGAGTTTACCGATTTACAAATGGGGGACGTATGAAGAGAACATGTAAACAGTTGTTAGCAATCTCATTATTATGCTGCGCTTTTGTCGCACAGGCGCAGTTAAAACCGAATGACATAATAGCTGCCAATACCCTATTTGCTGATTATGGTTGTGCTGGCTGCCATGATTTTTCTAGTAAGCTAGTCGGACCTTCATTGCAAGAGATTGCGCAACGATACAAAGGTAAAAAAGACACTGTAAAAATAGCGAATGTCATACGCTTAGGTGGGCAGGGTCAGTGGGGAGAGTTAGCGCATCCGGCAAATGAGGGAATAGAAAAACAAAATGCCACATTGCTAGCAAAGTGGATCTTATCTGGCGCAAAGCAAAACTAATGGTGAGTTATAAAATAATTTTTAATTAAAGAGACATTATGAAAAACAGAATTTTATCGTTAGCATTAATTTTATTCACTTCGACTGCGCATGCAGAGTGGGTCAAGGTTTTTGAAAATATTCGTGGTACTACTGTATATGTGAATACGGATGGACTGATATCTTCAGGACGTTTTCGTAAATCATGGGAATTAGAGAATTATAAAAAAGCAGCAGAAAATGGCATGCTCTCTATGAAAATGCGTAAAGAATATGACTGTGAAGATGAGATGATGAAGCTAGAGTATTTTGTTGCTTATAAAGGACTAATGGGCACTGGTACAGAGTTAGGAACGGTTAGAACACCAGCAGAGTGGCAGCCTATTTCTAAAAACCCAGGTGGTAAAGGTGCGTTTCGTTTGGTATGTAATAAATAAGTTCGTATAGCTGAACATGTTCAACTAGGATGTGATTGTAAAAAATCAATAACCCAAGTTACATCACTGTGGCTAGGAAAAATCGGATAGTGCACAGCTTTGATCACGCCATCGTGAATGATTAAGTCTTAAACCAATCAAATGATCACAAGCGCCATCATCCACTGGAACAGGTAGATCATCCGGTAAAGCATAAATATCTGTCATGGCGCTAGTGTAGATTTATCCTTCCAGCAGAGGATGAAGTATTAAATATGTATCAGGGTCGGTGCTATCCAACCTAAGCCTAGAAACAATAAACCGATCAAACCTAATCCAGCACTTCCCCACAGTAGTGCAGGTACACCAATTACAATCGAAGTTGAAGCTAATACAATAGCAATTTGAATCGCAGCAGAAGCCATTTCATATTGATGCGTAGCTGCAGTTGATAAATCGCGTTGTTCTTCAGCATGTTTAGCTTTTGCCATTAATTCTTTTCTACCTTCGCCTGTTTCTGGTTCGCTGTCATAACGGGCTGCATCAGCGCGCCATTTTTGGACTAATTTTTCTTGCTTTTCATTTAGCTTGCCTGAAGCTTCCACGCTATCTGCAGTCACTTTCATAGTGGTCATGCGGATAGATTTTGCTTGGAAAAACGACCAGAGATTGGATGCTTCAATATTTTTTTCAAGCGCTGTACTTGAGGCGGTCTTACCCAAGGTTTCTGAAATTGCCAATAATAAGGCGAGTACAGAAATAATAAGAGCGACTTTTTTATTTGATGGATCAATATGAGAACCGCCAGACATACCACACCTCCTAATGATGGAATAAAGATAATATAAAAATATAACAGATGACTACGTCGAATTAATTACTAAGCTCGTGATTCAAGGTCAGAATAGCCACTCGTAGTTTATTTACGTTTCTGTCTTACGTAAATCGTTTTCACAATCACTGCGACTACTTCATTACTGCGATCTTTTACTTCTACTGTGAAATCACGTAAAACTTTTGCACCATGCTGAGCGGCAGACTTTAATTCTTCTAGCTGTTGTTCACTAATACTAAACTCTGCATGCACATTACCTCTACCTGGTTTAACAAAATCAATTTTTGCTGCTCTATCCCACACCACATATTCTTTACCAAGATTATGTTGAACCATAATCATAAAAAAAGGATCGGTCATGGCAAATAAGCTGCCGCCAAAATGCACGCCTACTATATTGCGATTAAAAATCCCCATGCGAAGACGAACTAGCGTGTATCGGTAGTCTTTAGATAAAGTAATGATTTTGATCCCAGCCCCAATAAAAGGTGGCCAGATGTTCATAAAAAAACGTAGTAATTGTGCAGGCATGAGCGATAGATGTTTTTAAAATAAGGATGACGTTCTACATAATCAAACAAGAGTGCTGATTAAAGATGATGTTTTAATTTTTCTAAGAATAAATCTTCCCCATGATTTACTTTGCTTGACCACTCATGTGCAGAATCTTCGTTGGCTGCATCAGAAATAAATTTATAAGAAATCCAATTGATATTATGTTCAAACGAAATTGCTGCAATAGCGAATAACTCCATGTCAACTACATCTACTCCTTGTTCTATTAGCCAAGGATCGTGTTGTGTTACAAAATTATCCCCAGTGCCACAGACATAGCCATGTGCGTTTACTGTAAATTCATTCGGCTTAGTAGATAAAGGTACTATGCCGCGTGGAGCCAATGGTTCAGCGCTAATATCGCGTTGTATAACTTTATTAATTGTTACCAAGCCTGAAAGAGTGGGATTGATTTTCCCTACGGTGCCAAAATTAATAATCAGCTGTGGTTGATAGCGCTGAATCGCTTGAAAGGTAGCGATCGCGGCATTGATTTTGCCTATTCCTGAATAAACAACAGGAATATGATTAGGTAGTGAGTGTGCTTTAATTTCACTCTCTAGAGCAGCAATTACAACCAAAGAATGGGTCATTTTATTGTGAATTTATTAAATTATTTATCAACAGTTCCAGACTTTCCTAAGCCCGGTATTAGCTTTAAAGATATCTCACCTTTATTGGCAGACCAAGCTGCATTTTCATATGCCAATCAAGCATTGTATGACCTCAGCTTGTTTTGTGAATATGATTATCTATTAGGTGTTGAATCTAGAGGATTTATTTTTGCAGCCGCCTTAAGTCCCATCGCAAAAACAGGATTGATATTAGCGCGTAAGCCAAATAAATTGCCCGGCTCGGTTTATTCTGAAAGCTATGGCTTGGAGTATGGATCAGATGCATTAGAAATACAGCAAAACCTGATACGCCCCCGATCTAGAGTGTTAATTATTGATGATGTACTCGCTACGGGTGGCACTTTAATCGCTGCAGCGAATTTAGTGAAGAAAGCAAATGCCATCGTAGCCGGCGCAATAGTTTTATTAGAAATCGAAGCATTACAAGGCAATCAGCGATTAGCGCAAGCTGCCATACCAGTAAAGTCTTTATTGAAAATCTAAAATATAAAAACGATTAGTCTTTGCGATTTAAGATTTTGCAGCGTTGAATATCACACGCTGTGGGAAGCGTTGAGCGGTACTCGGGAAATTTTCTGATGATGTCGGGAAAGCGTGAGTAACACTGACCACCTTTGCCATCATGATAGTAAGAAAGCACATCAATGCAGCGCCGAGAATGCGCTAGCATGCCATAGAAATGTCCCATCTCGTGTGATAGCACCATTTGCAAAGTCTCTAGAGCATTGTGTTTAGGATTACGTTGATTCAGTAATTGAAAAGCAGGTAAGCCTAGGGAGAGTTGATTCTGTGTGAGATTAGCCAAACCAAAGTTACCGCGACTACCAGCAATGTTCCAATCTATGCTCACCATACTTGTTGATGGATGTGCTTTATTATTTTTATTCACGACTAGCGCTGGTATGCCGCATTGTGACCATGCACTAGCTGCACGTTCTATAAGTTCAGAAACTTGTTTTTCGCTAAACCAAGCAGGTGCACCTGTATGGTCATAGTAAAAAACAATAGGAGAAAATTTTGCTGCGGTATCACGATTATCTTCCCAAGTTTTAATCTCGCTTTGTGAGCATTCAGCAATCTCTTGATTGCGTAATTCAACAACTGCTTGGACGCAGGATGAAGTTAAAGCCAATATAAGAATGATTAGCTTGCTTAAGTTGTGTATCAAAAAAAGTTGGTTCATTAGATGAATTAACAACTAAGCTTTTTTAAGAAAAGATGCTTTTAACATGAAATTACCCGCATCCATTTTATAATCGACTTCATGGCTATCAGATGGTGCACCAAGTCGTATGCTTTTAACTTTTGTTCCCCTCTTTGGTCTGTGAGAAGAAAAAATATAAATAATAATCACGGTCTGTTTCAATAGTTTGTAACGCTATGGATTTCAAAACCTAAGTTTGGAAATATCGCACTACACCAAATAAAGCTGCTGTTAAAGCACAGCAAGCAAGCAAAGCAATAAAAAAATTCACATCATGTCTCAACAACCAGCTGAATAATAAAAACATAGGTAATGAGGGAATTACATACCAAAATGTTTGCGAACTTAGCTCCGCGATTTTTGTTTTGTCCTGTGTTTCATAATAAATCCAAATAAAGCTAGTCACAGAAATGATAGGTAAGGCAAGTAATAACGCTGCCAGTGAAGAGCTGCGCTTACTAAGTTCGGTCGTCAATACGATAACAATCGCAGCGATCAGAGTTTTAAGTAGATACAGCATGAATACAAATAATGTTTTATAAAAAATCTAAGAAAAAATCAAAGCGAGATAAGCAGGGTCATCTAGCAAGGTATCAGAAAGATAAATTATTGCCGCATACAGTCTAGGTTGTATGTAATCAATGAACTGATTTAATATCATAAATTAAAAATACTACATATCGATCTAAGTGCTGAGCGTATCGTTTATAGATTAACGATGCTTCTCTGAGGTTTATTATTCAGAGAAGCTCGCACTGTTTAATGCAAATTAAGGATTACCTAGATAATCACGCTTACCTATTTCAACACCGTTATGACGCAAAATAGCATAAGCAGTCGTGATATGAAAATAGACATTAGGAATGGCATGACCTAATAAAAACTGCATGCCTTTGTAATGGGTTTCTTTCTCGCCGCGTTTAGTAATAATATCTTTATCTTCTGTGCCATCAATTTGTTCAGGCTTAAAGCCTTGAATGAACGCGATGGTTTTTGCAATTCTTGCTTTGAGATCGGCAATCGACTGCTCATTATCTTCATAAGCAGGAATCTCAATCCCTGCCAGTCTGGCAACAACGCCTTTAGCCGTATCACTCGCGATTTGAACTTGGCGGGTGAAATTAAGCATATCTGGATACAAACGAAATTGAATTAAAGCGCTGGCATCAATTTTTTTCGCATCGATATGCGCCTGTGCTTTATCGAGAATATGCGATAAATTATTTAAAGCATTGATCAAGCGTGGCACGCTGGCCTGAAACATAGAAATAGTCATGAAAATAGTCGTCCTTAATTCAAGTATTAAATTACTAAGATATTACGTAAAAAGCAAAGCAGAGTATGACATTGCATATGGAAATCCTCAGCATTGTAATAGGATCAGCCCATAAATCAGGCAGTCACATAAAACGCTTATATTCAATCTAATAAGGAGCTCAGGCGTAGCCAATGAAAAAGCAAGCTTGTTCCCCATCAGATGCGCTATGCTGCGGGACTCTTTAATTTAACTCCTCGCCATTATGCAAACCGAAAGCTTTATTCCTGGCAAAGACGCCTCATTAGAATCCACCATAGCGACTATGCAGCAAAAACTCGCTGCACGTGGATTTCATTTAGATGAATCCTCTTGGTTGAATCCAGTTGAGTCTATCTGGTCGGTTCATGTGCGCGATCGTGAATGCAACATGCTGTTTGCAAATGGTAAGGGTGCTACACAGTTAGCTGCGCGTGCCAGTGCTCTTGGTGAGTTTTTTGAGCGTTTAGGAACGCATTATTTTTGGACCCATTTTTATTTAGGCCACACGCGTGCCAATAAACCTTTTGTGCACTATCCCCAAGAACGATGGTTCCCTTTGTCACAAGACGGTAGCTGGTCTAAGGAAATGCTTAATCCCGAGCTGCATGCTTTTTATAATCCTGATAGCGAGATACCAGATCATGTACTGGTGGATTTAAATTCTGGTAATGAAGCGCGCGGTATTTGTGCTTTGCCCTATCAGCGTTTACGTGATGGCGCCCAGACTTGGATACCGGTCAATATTATCGGCAATCTGTATGTCAGCAATGGTATGGCAGCAGGTAACACCATGATGGAAGCACGTAGTCAGGCGCTGTCTGAAATTTTTGAACGCCATATTAAATATCGCATCATCAGTGAAGGTCTGTGTTTGCCAGAAGTACCGGATGCAGTGATTGCCCGTTACCCAGGTATTGCAGCGGGTATCAAAGGTTTGCGTGAAGCCGGTTTCGGTATTTTAGTCAGAGATGCTTCATTGGGTGGACGTTATCCGGTAATGAATGTGACGCTGCTTCATCCTAAAGACCAAGGTTGTTTTGCGAGTTTTGGTGCGCACCCACGCTTTGAAGTGGCGTTAGAACGCGCGCTAACAGAATTATTGCAAGGACGTGCATTAGAGTCACTCGAGAATTTCCCAGAGCCGGGTTTTGATATGGATGAAATTACTGCCGTCTCTAATTTAGAAATTCACTTCGTTGATTCTAGTGGTGTCATTAGTTGGAATTTTTTAAGTGACACACCTGACTTCCCTTTCGTGGATTGGAATTTTAGTAATACGACTCCAGAAGATTATGCGTGGCTATGTAACTGCATTCTTGAAGAAGGCAAAGATATTTATATTGCTGATTTTGAAGAACAAGGTGCATACAGTTGCCGCATTCTCGTACCGGGTATGTCAGAGATTTATCCAGTTGAAGATCTGGAATGGGAAAACAATAGTGTCGGTAATAAGCTCCGCCCTGCATTAGTGAGATTATCTCAACTCTCCGATCAAGAAGCTGCAGAATTATTGGCTGATTTACAAACCTCTAACTTGAATGATGAACGACCACTGTGGGAGATATTGGGATTGGCAATTCCAGTCGGCACTTCATGGAAAGAGTTACGTATAGGTGAGCTTAAAACATTATTAGCTTGTGCTATTGGTGATGAAGAAGCGATCTTAGAAGGCTGTGATTGGATACATCATTATCAACAAATGCAGCCTGCGCGTCGCTTGGTCTATCGCTGTTTAGAAAATATCATCAAGCTAGAGGATGTTGAAAATTATCGTCGCTCATTAAATCTCATGTTTGGTGAAAAGACAGTACGTCAGGCAGAGGCTTTACTCAATCGTACCGAGCGTTATTTTGGTTTGCCTGACTTAGGTGTCGATATGGAAGGCAGTGCCATGCATCAAACTTTATTGCTGGCTTATGATAAATTATTCGTTTAAATTTTTTAAAATTCACTAAGGAGAGTCTATGTCACATATCGCTGTTGTTTATCACTCTGGCTACGGCCACACCAAGCGCATGGCTGAATCTGTAGCTGCAGGTGCTGGCGCAACACTAGTTGCAATTGATGCAGAAGGCAATTTGTCGGATAGCGACTGGGAAACTTTAAATAAAGCGGATGCTATTATTTTTGGCAGCCCAACTTATATGGGTTCTGTTACTTGGCAATTCAAAAAATTTGCAGATGCTTCTTCTAAAGCATGGTTTACTCAAGCATGGAAAGATAAAATCTTTGCAGGCTTTACCAATAGTGCAACCATGAATGGTGACAAGCATTCAACCTTACATTATTTCATTACTCTCGCTATGCAGCACAGCGGTATCTGGGTAGGTACTGGTCTCATGCCGAGTAACTCTAAAGCAGCACAGCGTAATGATGTAAATTATGTTGGTTCCTTCGCTGGTGCTATGGCGCAATCACCTTCTGATTCAAGTCCAGAAGAAATGCTGTCAGGTGATTTAGAAACTGCAAAACTATTTGGCCAACGTGTAGCGGCAACAGCAGCTCGCTTCAAATAAATAGCCTATGAAGTAAAGCTTACTCAAGCAATTATTAGCTTGGGTAGGCCATCAAAAAAAAAGCCTCAACAAAAAATTGTTGAGGCTTTTTTATTTGGTGATTATTTAACAATAAAATCAAATAGGATCTAAATGTGTCATCACATCTAAAACGGGTAATTCTTTCATGATTCTATTTCTAGCTGATAAGGCAATTTCATGACCTTGTTGAACCGTGATTGCATGATCCACTTCAATATGTACATCCACTAAAATCATGTCACCCGTTTTGCGCGTTCTGAGCTCATGTAAACCTTTGACGCCCTCAGTGGAGAGAATGATTTCTTGAATTTTTAAATTTTCTTCTTCGGTTGCTGATCTATCCATTAAATCATGTAATGCGTTCCATCCAAATTGCCAGCCAGTTCGTGCAATCATTAAGCCAACAATTAAAGCACCGACTGAATCCAAAATAGGAAAGCCTAATAAGGCGCCCGCTATACCGACAGCAACCACAAAAGAGGAAGCTGCATCTGAACGTGCATGCCATGCATTTGCAACTAGCATAGAAGAACGTACCTTTGTAGCCACTGCCAACATATAACGGAACAGTAGTTCTTTAATAATCAAAGCTGCAATGGCGACATACAGAGCAGTAACTTGAATCTGACCTAAAGGCGGTGGTTCGATAACTTTTTCACCTGCTCGCCACAGCATGCCAAATCCAACAACTAATAGCGATGCACCTAAAAATAATGAAGCTGCAGTTTCATAGCGCTGATGTCCATAATGATGATCATCATCCGCTTCTTTACCACTGTGATGGTTAGTGAGGAGTACAACAAAGTCTGCTAACAAATCAGTTAAGGAATGAATACCATCAGCGATTAAGCCCTGCGAGCCAGCATATAACCCAGTAAAGACCTGGGTAATGGTGAGTCCAATATTGACGAACACACTGACTAGGGTGCTTTTAAAGGCAGCTAACTGTTTATTGCGTGCTTCTGCTGCTGAGTTATCGATTAAATCATCCATACGAACCGTTTTGTAATTTTATTAATCATCACTACTTTTCTTACTTAACCATGCAGGCAGCATAGTAGCAAGAACTAAATCTTTGAGTATGAAATGATGAAATAAAGCTGCGGCTGCATGGATGCCTGCCAAAATGAGCAGGGTATTAGCAAGAGTAGGATGAAGATCTAACAGAGTTTCTCCTAGATTTTCAGAAGTGCTGAATGGCGAAGGGATGGTGGCATGGTTTAACAGACTTAATGCATCGCCCTCTAGCCACGTTCCTAAGATTGCTGTTAATGGCACAGCGATTAACAGCAAATATAAACTGCCTTGTAGTACATTTGATATGACGCGCAAACTAGTTGGCATCGGAATAGTAAGAGGTCGTTGTGATAAGAGCGTCCAGATAATGCGAAAAATAGTCAAGCTAAATACCGCTAACCCTAAGGTTTCATGAGTTTGTAAGCCTAAGTCTAGTGAGGGATTGTCCAATTCATCAACATCTTCTGGCCCCAGCACGAAAGCGATAATGACGCAGAGCGCAGTCAACCAGTGAATGATTTGAGTAAGAGGGTGATATTTTTGATTCATGGCTGTATTAAAAAAAGATGCATTTATTTTAGTAGGGTCGATTAGCGCAGGCTTACACTACGTTAGTCGACCCTATAAAAAATTAAACAATTAATCTGAAACTAAATCATTACTAAATATTTGAATCTTGCCGTCATGCGCATGACCATTCAAAATTTTTTGCTCTGCTATCGAGAGTAGTTTTAATTGATGTTTAGTGAAATGATCAATAGCGTCACCCATAAAAGAATCTGCATCAATATCTTCTAGAGCTTCATAACTAAAGTGACATACTAAATCAGTGTGATTTAACTTGGCAGCAAAGTCTATGCCGCCATCAGTCGCTAGTGAGGCAGGCCCTATAAATTGAATATCCATTTCATACGCCTCTCATTTTATCTATGCGATTGAAATAAGTTTTAGCGTAAGCAAGCACTTGGGCATCGGTGGGATGATCGACCGTTTCTACACCTATGATTTTTTTAGCAATGGCGGGGTCATGTGCAACTGCATGCTTTAACAACTCACCTTTAGCAGAGCCTGGCCCAACAATTAAAATTTCATTGACATCAGCAACGGCTGTGATCACATTATGGAAGAAATGATGATCCTCTGGCGCCTTGCCACTGCCAATCGCATTTGCCTTATGGTGTAGATGTCCGTTGGTTGCCGCACTTTTGATTAATTCATTTTTGCTGGTATCAAAATACAAGACATGCGCTTCTTTGTGATCTATCCAGATAGCGACGTGATTGGCAGACATAGAAATGATCCTTATTTGTTGAAATCATTCAGATTGCCTCAAATAAGGATACTTTAGGTTTTAAATAAAGATATTTTTGAGTTAGGTCACTTAAATAAGGAAATATTTATTCAAGGAATACCAAAATAAAATATCAATACTACGATACAGATTGTGCAAAGTAAGTATAGAGAGGGATACCTAAAATAATATTAAAAGGAAAGGTGAGGCCCAAAGACATGCCCATGTATAAGGCAGGATTAACTTCAGGAAGTGCGTGACGTAGTACAGCGGGCACAGCAATATAAGAAGCGCTTGCAGCTAACACCATCAGTAGAATGGTTTCTCCTAATGGCAAGCCAAGTAATTTGCATAAGCCCAATGCTAGTGAGGCGTGAACTAAAGGTGCCAGAATTGCATAGAACAAAGTGATGGATGGTTTACCTTTAAGGCCATTGAAGTTTTTTGCTGCCATTAATCCCATGTCTAATAAAAAGAATGCCAACATGCCTTTAAAAAGATCAATAGAAAATGGCGCCATAATTTTTTGTCCATCGTCACCACTCACTAAGCCTACCGTCATAGAGCCTAATAAAAGTAATTGCGCACCATCCGTAAAGGATTCATGCAGAATTTTTGTAATACCTACTGGCTGTACATTATTGGTTGAACTCGCTCGGGCTTTATTCGCAAGCAAAATCGCTAAAATGATAGCAGGAGATTCCATCAATGCCATTGCGGCCGCCATATGTCCACCGAATGAAATACCAGCTTGATCTAATGCTTGTGTGGCAGTGATGAAGGTGACGGCACTTACTGAGCCATAAGTTGCTGCGATTGCTGCGGAGTCATAATTATTGAGTTTGGTTCTTAGTAAGCTATAACCTAATAAAGGAATAATGATGGCTAAGAAAATCGCCAGTCCAAGTGCTAAACCAATCTCTATGGTGAAGCCAGATTTTTGTAGAGCAAAGCCGCCCTTCAAGCCTAAAGCCATCAACAAATAAAGGGATAAAAATCGTGCTATAGGTTGTGGAATTTCTAAATTAGATTTGATAGCGCCTGCAAATGAAAAAAAAAAAAAAAAAAGGATGGCGGGATCGAGAAAATTATTCATGGCATGGATAATGATTTATTGATAGTCATTTACTATTGTGGCACAGTATATTTTGCGTAGTGTACTTAGGATTTCATTCATGATCAAAAAGAACTTCATATTTACAGTAATTCTACTTTGTTTAAGCATAGCAGCAGATGCAATGCCTTTGCAGCCATTATCCGATAAAGTGACTCGTCTTAGGATTAAAGGCATGGTAGGTAA
>JAIXOW010000420.1 GCA_027486615.1 Oxalobacteraceae bacterium
CCCCTTATGACTAGCTGTGATTATTTGAAAATCATTCTCAACATTTTTGCAAGACCGTCCTCATTCAATTCGAAGGTAACGGGTGAAAAACCCGAATTGACAAACCCAATAAAAAACCGAAACAAAAATCAGGAAATACGGGAACACTTTCTGACAATTAGCAGAATAATTATTCATGATAAATTTTAGCATGTTTTTAAATTTGAATTAATTTTTAATTATTTTCGTGTTTTTATCGTTCCATACAGTGAATTTCAAGAAATTGGTCTAAATTTGTATAAAAAGCCGAAAAATTATCGATCCGAGATTTGGCCGAATTTCTTATATGTGTCTAATTTGAGAATTCCTCGAATTTTTATCAATCCGTGAAATAATCGAATATGTTTAGACATGAAATAAACGAAAATGTTTTTGAAATTTAAGTATTTGAGAAATAATCGAATTTTCTTATTTCATATTGGTGAAAAAACCGATTCGTGTATTCATCAAGTATGCATGTGAAATAACCGAACATATTTTCATGCTTCAATTGATGAGAAAAAACCGATTCGTGTATTTATCAAGTATGTATGTGAAATTACCGAACAGATTTTTGACTACAATTGATGAGAATAACCCGATTCGTGTATTTATCAAGTTGATAAGCTAAAAACACGAATGACGTTGGCGTCGTGAAATCGTCGAAATTTAATTAACTTTTAATTTAATTAACAACCCACGCGGCGTTATCAACGTTATCAACGTACTATCGTACTATCATACTATCATACTATCGTACGTTAACAATTCTTAGTAAATTTATCGATCCGTAGTCACTATTCTAAAATCTAAAACTATTCTAAACGTTAATTTATCGATCCGTAGTAAATTTATCGATCCGTAGTCACTATTCTAAACGTTAATTTATCGATCCGTAGTCAAAGTCTAACACGTAAATCTGTGAACTTCCAAAACTAACTCATGTATATCAAGTCCTTTAGTATTTACACTTGATTTGGTCCCCTTTAAACATACTTTATTTTTAAAATATTAACTATATTAACCTTTAACTAGTTCAGTTATCTATTGTTAATAATAATAACAATAGATAACGTTAACGTTAATTTGTTATACAGTGTTTTTTGACCTTCCATTTCTGGAAGGCCCTTTCAAAATTGAAATGAATCTCTTTATCAGAATGTTTTGCATTGGCGTTATAAAAACTTAAAAGTTGTCAATAAATAAAATATTTAAAGTGATTGACTATTTTAACGAAAAATGAAATAACACTGTCGATTTTTTCTAATTAATTCTCTTATTACAGTTACAAATATTACAAATAAAACATCGTTATGTTTTGTGTTTTATAAAGCGCACCCTAGGTTTGAAATAATTTGATCAAAATTGCACGTACATTTACAATTCCTTAGTTAAATTTATCAATCCTTAGTCAAATTAAACAATCCTTAGTTAAATTTCTCATTTCTGAATACTATTCAAGTAAATTTATCAATCCGTAGTTAAAGTACGTTCTCATTTCAGCGGGTAGAAATTCACAAAACTAGGTTTGAAAAAATTTGATCAAAATTTTAATTCTTAGTAACAGTATTCATGTTTAACTAGTGCACGTAAATTTAGCATTCCTTAGTCAAATTTATCAATCCTTAGTCAAATTAAACCATCCTTAGTTAAATTTCTCATTTCTGAATACTATTCAAGTAAATTTATCAGTCCGTAGTTAAAGTACGTTCTCATTTCAGCGGGTAGAAATTCACAAAAACTTTCTTAGCTTTGGCCTTATAATCTTGAAATTATAATGTTAAAGTAAAAGTACCTAGTTTCAACAATGGAAAACCTATTCTTAGCATCAATCCTTAGTAAATTTTATCGATCATTAGTAAATGTACACCTTAAACTAGGGAAAACCTATTCTAAGCATGTTAATTTATCAATCCTTAATAAATTTTATCGATCATTAGTAAAAGTACACTTTAAACAAGGGAAAACCTATTTTAAGCATCAATCCTTAGTAAATTTTATCGATCATTAGTAAAAGTACTCATTTTAAACAAGGGAAAACCTATTTCAATTTCATAGTGTTGTATTATATTTAAAAAGGTAAATGTTTCTATTTACAAAACAACCCAGTCTAAGCATGGTTAGATTGCTAAGACGGTGCAAGACGACCTCCAAACATATCGGCTTTTTAACAGCTATATAAGAAAGTGTGGCACTCGAATTTACTTCAGTCCATCATTAGTTCTTAGTGTGTTAGTGTGTCTGCGTTTGAAAGGAAATTAAAAGATATTTATTTTTTAATATAAATATTTTGAAATTTCTTCTTTCGAATTATGACAAGAAGATCGGTGACCTTCCGGACCTGATCGTGGATGAAAACAAAAAATTTTTGATCCAAAAATGGGTCTCAAATTTTTTAATTCTGTTTCATACAGCTTTCGTTCCGCGCTCCAAACCTTTCAACTCGTACTTCACCATCATCTCAACAACCAACTACAGTATTTTGCGGTAAGCGTTCTTACAAACAGATTAATTAAATTTTTTAATTAATTCCATCATGGAATGCGCCAATTGTGGCAAGTCTTATCCAGCAACCTATTTTAGGAGGCATAGATGCAAGGGACAACCCATTTTGCGTAAGGACTTTCCTTGCACAATTTGCGATGTGGTTTGTACTTTCAAATCCAACATCATTAGACATTACAAAGAGCAACACTCTTTGGAGAAAGAAGAGATTCCCTTATCAGTTATGCGCATTAAGAGGGAAAAGAAACCTCGAAAGCCTTGTCCCACTTGTGGCAAGGGCTTAACTCAACTTTCAAATCACAAATGTAAGGGTGAAAACCTAATTGCTCCTCAACCTATGGAAGAGTCTGCATCATCATCTTCGGAATCTGATGTGTCATCTGATTCGGCATCTGCTGATGAAGATGACAACGATGACGATGATGATGTTGATGATGCGGGCGCGGACATTTCCCATGACTCAATTGCAAAGCCCAAATCACCTCCCAAAAAGGCTGCAGTCGTCTCACTTGAGCGACTTTCTGACACTATTTTGGCCAAGTACAAATGCAAACAACAATCAACTTCGATTGGCCGGGTCACTCGATCCACTTCAAAAAATCTTGGCATACTTGTTGGTTCTGATCCCATCCCATCAACTTCGACTGGCGGGTTCACTCGACCTGCCAAGAAAGCCACTAAGGCAGTCGTGTCACTTGACCGACTTGAAGAGTCTGCATCATCATGTTCGGAATCTGATGTGTCATCTGATTCGGCATCTGCTGATGAAGATGACGACGATGACGATGATGATGTTGATGATGCGGGCTCTGACATTTCCCATGACTCAATTGCAAAGCCCAAATCACCTCCCAAAAAGGTTGTGAAGAAGTTAGGGAAAAGCCTGCCCCCCCGCACTGCAACATGGCGGTCTCCTTCAGACATTCCCACTTCAATCAAAGAGCACATTCGCAAAGTTTACAGTAAATTGCAATTTTCAAAAATCATGGACCACCAAGTCCGAATGCGTTTAGCTGATGGGAGTTTTGACTTTCTCATTTACCAAAAACTTGTAATCAATTCAGTGGGCCGTGATATCGTGGATGCGATCAATCTGATTAAACTTGTTTATGACGAACAAAGAGCGCGTCCACGCTACATGAGCCCAGCCAAATAGTAGGTTGCTGTGTTAGGCTAGTAAAAACTTCTGCAAACTTTTGTTCAAAGTCTGTTTGTGACAACGTTGAAGCTCAATAGTTCTTATCAGAACTCGGAGAATGGCTTTTTTTAAAGCCGGCTTCAATGCCCAATCAATCCAGCGCGGACCTCACAACCAATCAAAATGACAACAGGTAAAAACTTTTGCCTTTAACTTAAGTACTCAATTTATATGTAGCTTCATTTGTTACTATTTTACTACGGATTGATAAATTTTACGTACAGTTTAACATATAGTTTCATGCTTTCTATTACCATTTACTTCGATTTTAGCTACGGATTGATAAATTTTAACGAGGATCGATAATTTTTAATTAGGATCGATAATTTTCACTCAATATAGAAAATGCATACTGTAAATGTTTCTTACTATTAAGTTTTACTCATTTCCTATTGCCTTTCAGCTTCTTCTTCAATCTACCAATCAATCGACTCTCTACCAATCAATCTTCTCTCTCCATATCATTCTACTCTTCAAAAACTATCTAAAACAGGTAAAAACTATGGATTGATAAAATTTCATGTCAAAGTACTGATTTAAGATAGACTCTAAGTTCGGATTGATAATTTTTCATGTTTAACTTAGACTGGAAGTACGGATTGATAAAATTTCATGTTTAGGATTGACTCTAAGTTCGGATTGATAATTTTTCATGTTTAACATAGACTGGAAGTACGGATTGATAAAAATAATCGATCCTTATGACTTATGACTTATATTATCTGTTCTTATTGGTATTTTATTTCTATCTTTCAGCTTCTCGTCTTCACTTCGCAATACATCTCCTCAACTCCTCATCGGTTTTTTAATAAAAAAAATGGAAAAAAAACTGAAAAGGTTCTGAAAAGAACCGGTCTAAGAGTTCTAAAAAGAACTGTTTTTTCAGAAAAAAACCGATGAGGAGTTGAGATGTATTGCGAAGTGAAGAGAAGCTGAAAGATAGAAATAAAATACCAATAAGAACAGATAATATAAGTCATAAGGATCGATTATTTTTATCAATCCGTACTTCCAGTCTAAGTTAAACATGAAAAATTATCAATCCGAACTTAGAGTCTATCTTAAATCAGTACTTTGACATGAAATTTTATC
>JAIXOW010000225.1 GCA_027486615.1 Oxalobacteraceae bacterium
ACAAGCGGCCTACTGCACAGGACCCCAACCCTGGAGATGATGGGACTCTAGGATCTTACAACGAAATTGCAAGTGGGCGTCGGCGTCGGAGTACCACTGGAGAAGTCAAGTCCTCCTATGTGCCAATTTCCGAGGGTCGCAGACGCCAGAAGAGGATGCTTTTCCAAGCTTTCTCTCTCGCTTACAACTTTGCAAACGGTAATTCACTCTCAGCTTCTTATTTTCAATTTTCTCATTGCTTTCTAATTTTATCTATTTTCTACTTTTGAATTTCTTATCTAATTTCTAATTTTTGTTTTTAATTTCTAGGTGTCAGGACTAACAGACGTCTAACTCGTATTGAGGATGAGCTTGCAGGAGTAAGTCAGCCTAACCCTATCCAGTTTCGGAAAAAATCTATTATTATCTTCAGAGAGTTCATCAAAAAATTCCCTCTCATTTTCTTTTTAAATTGTACTACTCTAATTGTATTTTCTGTACTTATCTATCTTTTTTATTTTGTTCTACCCCCTTTTCTTATCCCTTCTCGAACTTCTTTTCTTATCCCCTCTTAGTACCCCTTTCAAAAAATGAAAATAAGAATTTGAAAACGTTTTTTCGTTTGTTTTTCTAGGTCAAAGGTACCATGTTACATGTTGTTAACCAACAGAAGGCTCAGGAGGAGATTAACAAGGATTTTCAAAACCGGTTCATTGATCTTACTGAAATGCAGGTGCTCACCCAATTTCGCGGCGCCGTGTATGAAACATACAGAGCTGCTTCTGCTGAAATTGACAAGTATACGGATGACTTAACCAACACGTGTCAGAGCTTAGCCAACAGCAAAGTTCCGGTTCGGCTATTTTCAGAGGCAACTCTGAAAGCAGTTTTTGAAAGCTTCAAGCAGCGAGCTCAAGAGCTCAATTGCGAGATTCCACTCAGGAATTACCATGACATTCTTCAATTTGATGTCGATCACGGGTATAGTGAGGCGCATGGCACTATCAGAATTTGGCTCACGACCGGGTGCGTACCCCATGAGGACAAAGTGCCTCTATATGAGTTGATGCCATTTCCTTTAATGGAATCAATTGTTGAGGGTTACAGCATGACACCAATGGTCCGTGAAAAGAATCTTATTGCCTACACCAACACAAACCAATATCGTGAGTATTCCAGGGTGGAGTTAAGCTTCTGCAAGTTGCAGTACGGGATTTACATCTGTAAAGACCGTAACATTTTGAGAACCGATACTGATGCAAGTTGTCTTGCTGGTCTTTTCATGCAGAACATTGACATTGTGGCAGAGGCCTGCATTATGGAATTCAGTAAGCCGGTGGAGCAAATTTACGGCGTGGAGGAGAACACATGGCTTGTCCATGTGCCGAAACAACAAACGATCCAAATCCGATGTGGAACAAAAACAGGGGTTGACGAACTCGTGCATGTCAACGGAATGGGCATTTTACGTATGGAGCCTGGATGCTCAACAAGGCTTGGTCGGTTTGACATCAGCACTGATGCCAACCCAGATGAGATCGGTGACATGGTCATGACCGATTGGCGTGCTTCCCCGTCTAACATTTACAGTCATGAGGAGCTCTTGGATATGATCGACCGCGCTGAGCAGCTGAAGAAGGCCGAGATGGAGAAGTTTACCACGGATGACATGAAGACATTGGAGATGGCAACAGACATCAAGAGGACGGCGACCTTGAAGATCTATATCGTCTTCGGCTTGATCTCGCTAGTCTTTGTTGCTGTATCTATTTTCGTCTTTGTCTTCTACCGCAAATTCATCTCGTTCCGAACCATCATGGCTGGCCTGATTCGCGCTTATCACCGGTCTCATCATGTTGACAAGCCTGACATCCATGAACATGACCCTGTTCTGCATGTCCCAAACTTCGATGTTTTCTACGATCGGATCGTGAGGGAGGGCGAGCAAAGGATGGTTAGGATGGCTGGTAAGCTCCCAATTGAAGACAAGTCCCGGCAAGTGGAAACAAACAACTCACGACCATCCAGTCGGGTTACTGTTCGCCAAGTGGAGGCAAGTGACATGGAAGATGGTCACCTTGCTCGGTCTTCAATGCACCAACCAAGTGTGAAATTTGCTCGCAAGCCTCCTACTGTGGATTTTCGCTCTTTGATGTATCAGGATGCCTCATCTACCGACTGTGGCACTTATAACATCCGATCATCATTTAAGAAAAAGGTAACAGCACCAGCTGCTGCTGAAAGGCAACCTGTTGTTGACAACATCCAACCAATTTACCCTAATCTTAAACCAAGTAATCCTTCCCGCAATTATCCACACAAAATCCACCAAGATTTAGTATATATGGACGGTAGACTACGTTGTGATTACCATGATTCTGTAAACGGTTGTATAATGGAATATACTGGTTCTATTTCAGACGAGGAGCGCCAAGTCCACCAGGCACAATCATATGGGTGGCCATTAAATAGAGGGAAGCAGTGATTCCATTATTCAACCGTGGTCAATCATCTCTGTTTCTTTTTATTCTGTTATATTTTCTCAATTTGTAAATTTTATTTTGTTTTTGTTTTATTGTTTTATCTGTACTTCTGTGATCCAAATCTTATATTTATTTGGTAATTTATTTGTGAATAAAAACTTATAATTTAATTGTACACTTTTCAATTTTTATATTTTCTTTCTTTACTCTTTTTATTTATTTCTTTATTTTCATTTTGTAAAGACCCATAAGGCTAGTCCGCTGATCTAAACCTATGTCACTTAAATTTCAAGTGAAGCAATTACTGCTGGTTGTGATAATGCTAGTTCATTTTGATACATTTAATATATTTTCACTCTTTTACCGTAGTGTTTAAGTTTACTCTTATCTGACATCACTGATTGTTGATGGAATGAAACACTCTATCGGCTTTCTTTTATTTTTATTTCTGGTCTTAAGCTTTCTTAAGAGGGGATACATTATTTTACAATATTGTTTCACATTAGTTATCATACATAATTTTACGATGATTCGTTCTCTGAGTCCGATTCCTGTTTCTGTTTTGACTTGGGTGAGTTCGGCTTTTTCTTCTTTGGCTTTCTTGGCTGTTTGCCATAGCCTAGCCTATCCGGTGGTTTCCGGATGCGTGTCGAACGTCGAGGTTGTCCCATGTCTTGGTCATTGTCAGTTGAATCACCTTGTGCTGGTGGGTCATGGTGTTGTTCATCTCCACTTTCTTGTGAATCATCTGTTTGGTCATCATCAACATCTGTCCACTGAGCATCGACTACTTTCTTTGGGTTGCGATTTTCTTGCTTTGGCGACATCTTTTTGCGCCGTGGTCGTGCTTTCTTCTTTGGAGGCTTCGGGATGTATTGAAGCCTGTCAGGTGGATGACTGATTCTTCCTGATCT
>JAIXOW010000434.1 GCA_027486615.1 Oxalobacteraceae bacterium
CCTTTTCTGCATCGCGCAGTTGAATCGTTAGTCGATGTCACACCAGAGGAAGCAGTAGCGCATCCGAATTGGAGTATGGGTAAAAAAATATCCGTCGATTCTGCAACGATGATGAATAAAGGTTTGGAAGTCATTGAAGCACATTGGTTGTTTGGTGCGGCAGCTGATCAAATTGAGGTAGTGATACATCCGCAAAGTGTGATTCATTCTATGGTGTCCTATGCCGATGGCTCTGTATTAGCACAGCTAGGTAATCCAGATATGCGTACACCTATTGCGCATGCATTAGCTTATCCAGAGCGGATTGAATCCGGTGTGGAGCCGATTGATTTAGCAAAAATCGCTGAACTGCATTTTCATCGTCCTAACTTTGAGCAATTCCCATGTTTACAATTAGCTTTTGATGCTTTGCGTGTTGGTGGTAGTGCAGCGGCTTTACTAAATGCTGCGAATGAAATTGCGGTAGAAGCTTTTCTTGATCGAAAAATTGGATTTAGAAAAATTAATGAACTGATTGCGACTGTGATGGCCAAAATCCCATCGACCTCTGTGTCGGATCTAGAATCTTTATTAGAACAAGATCAGCGTGCACGCGATCTTACGCAGTCACTTATTTCATCCTAAATATTTTTTAGAAAATCTGCATGACGTTATTACAAACATTATTGGCTTTTGCTGTTGTTCTGGGTGTGCTCGTAATTGTGCATGAGCTTGGACATTATTTACTAGCGCGTTGGTGTGGTGTGAAAGTCTTGCGTTTTTCTGTGGGTATGGGACCCGTCATTTGGTCACGTCGTTTTGGTGTTGATCAAACTGAGTGGGCAGTGTCTGCATTGCCGCTAGGTGGTTATGTGAAGATGCTCGATGCACGTGAAGAAGATATCGGCGAGTTATCTGAACAAGAATTGCAACGTGAATTCACTCATCAACCAGTCATGAAGCGTATTGCTATCGTGTTGGCAGGACCTGTTGCTAATTTTTTATTAGCAATCCTTATCTTTGCTGGTTTGTATATGCATGGCGTGCCTGAAATCATTGCACGCGTCACAGTCAAACAAAATTCATCAGCGTCTGTAGCTGGTTTGAAAACTGGTGATCTGATCACTTCAGTGAATGGGACTGAATTACAAACTTGGTCAGATTTACGTTGGGAGCTGATGCATGCGGTGATGGATAAGCGTCCTGCTCAATTAGCAATTTTGCGACCTACATCAGCAGGTAATCAAGAAATCCTCAATATAAATTTACCAACAACTGAAATAGCGACCGCTGATCTTGATGAACATCTCATGGATAAGTTGGGACTTGATACTGCCAAGCCAAAAGCGAAGTTTAGTCAAATCATGCCGGATGGACCGGCTGCGCGAGCAGGATTGCAAGCTGGTGACGTGATTGTTCGTATCAATGGTGACTTGGTTGAGAACGGTATAGAGATGGTCACGCGTTTGCAGAATTCTGCTGGACAAACGTTGACATTAGAAGGCCTGCGCGCAGGACAAGTATTTAGTGTTCAAATTATGCCGGAAGCAGAGCGAGTGGGTGAGCGCACGGTAGGACGTATTCGTGCTCAGATTGATACGACTGCTGAGTTGATCACGGTGAGTGAAAATCTGCCTGTTGCGATTGCAAAAGGTGCAACTAAAACATGGGACACCAGTGCCATGAGTTTAGCGATGCTTGGCAAGATGATAATAGGTGAAGCTTCTTTAAAGAACATTACCGGTCCCATTACGATTGCGGATTACGCAGGGCAGACTGCCCGATCAGGTCTGATTAGTTTTTTATCCTTTATGGCTTTTATTAGTATTAGCCTTGGAGTCATGAATCTATTGCCAATTCCAGTGCTAGATGGAGGGCATTTGTTGTATTATTCGCTAGAACTTTTGACTGGTCGTCCAGTATCGCAACGAGTGAGTGACATTGCTCAGCGTGCTGGAGTGGGCATACTCATGGTCTTGATGGCGGTGGCTATTTTTAATGACATCGCTCGTTTAGTTTCATGATGATTATTTGCTTGCTATCACGACTTAGCTAATCAATCTCGAAGTGCTTAACACTCTTAGCTGATGAAATTTGAATCCAAGCGCACTGCGTCGCCGTTTTTCTCCCGCCGATTAATCGCCATAGCTGCCTTTGCTTTTTGTACAGGACAAGCTTTTGCTGTTGATCCGTTTACGATTAAAGATATACGGGTAGAAGGTATACAACGTACTGAAGCCGGTACGGTGTTTGGCTATCTTCCTGTACGTGTCGGTGATCTCTTTAATGATGATAAAGCAGCTGCATCAATTAAAGCTCTATATGCCACTGGTTTTTTTAAAGATGTGCGGATTGAAAGAGATGGCGATGTCTTAGTCGTCATGGTGGAGGAACGACCTGCTATCGCAGCGGTGGAATTCACTGGCACCAAAGAATTTGATAAAGCGCAGTTAACAAAATCATTGAAAGAAATTGGTTTAGGTGAGTCGCGTATTTTAGATAAAGCCTTAGTCGATCGTGCTGAACAAGAATTAAAGCGTCAATATTTGTCACGTGGTTTATATGGTGTACAAGTCACCACCACCATTACCCCAATCGAAAGAAATCGCGTCAATGTCACCTTTGCAGTCGACGAAGGTGAAATTGCAAAGATTAAACAAATTAATATCATCGGCAATAAAGTTTTCCCTGAATCTGACTTGCTTGGTCAATTGAAATTATCCACTTCAGGTTGGTTTACTTGGTACAGCAAAGCCGATCAATATTCAAAACAAAAACTTGCGGGTGACATTGAAGCGCTGCGTTCGTTTTATTTGAATCGTGGCTATCTAGAAATGCAGGTTGATTCAACGCAGGTATCCATTACACCTGATAAGAAAGATATCTTCGTCACGATTAATATCAGTGAAGGTCAGAAATTTACGATCACTGATATTAAACTTGAAGGCGAAATGCTAGGTCGTGAAGCTGAGCTAGCTAGTCTTGTGCAATTGAAAAAAGGCGATGCTTATTCTGGCGAAAAAATGACCCAGAGTACTAAGAAAATTTCTGAACGTATGGGTGTCTTTGGTTATGCCTTTGCGAATGTGAATGCGGCGCCAGAAATTAATCGTGAAAAAGGTGAGGTCAGCTTTACCATCTTTGTTGATCCAGGTAAGCGCGTTTATGTCAGACGCATCAATGTTGGTGGTAACGATCGCACTCGTGATGAAGTTATCCGTCGTGAATTTAGACAATTTGAAAGTTCATGGTACGACGGCGACAAAATTAAACTTTCTAAAGACCGTTTAGGTCGTCTGGGCTTTTTTACTGATACAAAGATAGATACAGTTGATGTACCTAATACAAATGATCAAGTAGATTTAAATGTGGATGTGACTGAAAAACCAACTGGAAACATTATGTTGGGTGCGGGTTTTTCCAGTAGTGAGAGATTAACGTTGACAGGTTCGGTGAATCAGGCAAATGCTTTTGGTACGGGTAACAACATTGGTATCAGCGTCAACACTAGTAAAATATTTCGCACCATAGCGATATCGCATACTAATCCGTATTTTACGGAAGATGGTGTTAGCCGCACTTATGAATTGTTCTTACGTACTGCGCGTCCACCTTATTATTTGTTGAGCAGAACAGACTATAAAATTGAAACCAAAGGTGCGAATGTTAACTTTGGTGTGCCGGTTTCAGAATATGACCGTATCTTCTTTGGAGCAGGTATTGAAGATACAACGGTAGATACAAAATCAAATAGCCCAGAGCGCTATCTTGAATACGTTAGGAAATTTGGTGATGATCCTACAGGTGGTATTGGTTCCGCACACACCACGTCATTTCCACTCACAGTTGCATGGCAACGCGATCGCCGTGATAGTGCATTGATTCCGACTGAAGGCCGTTTTCAGCGTGCTAGCTTTGAAGTGTCGCCAGCGGGTACCTTGAAGTATTACCGCTCTGGTTATCAGGATCAATACTTCTGGCCTGTAACGAAGTCCATCACTTTGGCATTGAATGGTGAAGTGAATTACGGTGCGGGTATTGGTAACGTATATCCTATCTTTAAAAATTACTATGCAGGTGGTATAGGTTCAGTGCGTGGATATTTCGCTGGTTCCTTATCCACTGCAGCTGCTCAAACGAATGTCACTGGCTTGTTCTTACCTATTGGTGGCCAAGCTCGTGTCTTAATGAATGCAGAATTACAAATGCCTTTCCCTGGAACGGGGGTAGATCGTAGTTTGCGTTGGTTTACCTTCTTCGATGCAGGTCAAGTATTTAACCCACAAAATGGCGACAGCATCAGTTTCCAAGACCTACGCTACAGTACAGGTATCGGTATCAGTTGGATTTCACCAGTAGGCCCACTCAAGTTGTCACTGGCGCGTCCTATGAATCCTGCTAGCTTTGATAGAACACAGGCCTTCCAATTTCAGTTGGGTACCGGCTTTTAATAGACCAATGGCATAATCAACATTTACGTTGCGGAGATTGAATTGAATTCTGTAATCAAAAAAGCAATATGCATGAGCTTAACAGCAGCTTTATCCATAGGCGTCATGTCGTCTGCCCTAGCGCAGGAAACAAAAATCGGTTTTGTTAGCACCGAGCGCATTTTCCGTGAAGCTGCGCCTTCCAAAGCTGCGACTGCCAAGCTGGAGCAGGAATTTTCTAAGCGCGAAAAAGAATTGCAGGAAGCGGCTGCGCGCTTGAAAGCAGCTGCAGAGCGTTTAGACAAAGAAGCGCCCGTCTTATCTGACTCGGACCGAAATAAGCGTCAGCGTGAATTAGCGGAAATGGATAAAGATTTTCAACGTAAACAGCGTGAATTCCGTGAAGACTTAAATCAGCGCCGTAATGAAGAACTTGCTGTAGTGTTAGAGCGTGCCAATAAAGTGATTAAGCAAATTGCTGAAGCTGAAAAATATGACATTATTTTTCAAGAAGCAGTGTATGCAAGTCCTCGCATCGATATCACTGAAAAAGTGATTAAGGCACTCAATAAATAAGCCGGAGTTAGCCGCCATGAGCACTCGACTCGGGCAATTAGTCGAAAGCTTAGGCGGTCGGTTGATAGGTAGTCCGGATTACTTCGTCACAGGAATGGCTGCGCTGGAAACAGCGAATGCGCAGCACATCACCTTTCTGTCCAATTCAAAGTTGCGCGCACTTGCCGAAAAATCAGCGGCGGGTGCGCTCATACTTTCAGAGTCTGATCATCTTCTTGTCTCGACCTCGTATCAGGGCGCACGCATTATCACCGCCAACCCTTACGCGTACTTCGCTCGAGCGGCACAGTATTTTGTAAAACTCAATACGCCTGCCATCACAACAGGCATTCATGCTAGCGCTATCGTGGATAGCAGCGCTCGCATTGCTGCAACCGCTGCCATCGCAGCGAATGTGACGATAGAAGCAGAAGTTGAGATTGGCGACCATTGTGTGATTGGTGCTGGATCATTTGTGGGGCGTGGCGCACGAATCGGTTCAGGTACGATATTTCATCCACAGGTAACTTTTCTTGCAGATTGTCACATCGGTGAACGTGGTGTGATTCAATCAGGTGCTGTGATTGGTAGTGATGGATTTGGATTTGCAAATGATCAAGGTAAATGGATAAGAATTCCACAAACTGGTGGCGTACGTATCGGTCATGATGTAGATATTGGTGCTAACACCACC
>JAIXOW010000025.1 GCA_027486615.1 Oxalobacteraceae bacterium
GTGTGACTTATTTAGTTCACGAAATATTGACTTGTACGTCGTTGAACAATTGTATTGAATTGATTTCTGTTTATTGAATTGGTATAGTGAATGTTAGATTGTGTAAATTGTGTTGATGGGATGGTAAAAAATGGGGAAAAAAAAATAATATTTACAATGAGCGATAAATTAAATTATTGTTTATTTAATAGGTATATGTTTATTGAATTGGTTTAGGAGAGAAGTTAGAATGTAGAGTACTACGGATTAGCTGGAAATCCGGTTGACTATACTTGTAAGGATGGAACGGGAAAGTACACGAATTTGAGTTTAGTTCATGCGGAAAGTCTTTCGAAGCAACACGTTTGTCGTTTGTGGAAAAAAAAATTGAGGAAAATATTTTCTCGTTAACAAAGGTAAAAATTCGAATGTTGTTTAATTTGAATTTATATTTTTATAATTTGTGATTTATGTTTTATTATTATTTGATTTATGGTAGTTAATTGAAATATTTATTAGTAGGAAATGGTATCTGTTTATATTGTGGCGTGTGCTTGATGTTTGGTTGTGGGAAGAGCGTCTTTTGAGTTTACTAATATGTTAGATGTCTTGTGTAGTTCGCTTTTATCTGTTTGTTTGGTTTCGTTTTGTTTTATTTTGTTATGATATTTTTATTCATGTTAATTCGTTATTTGTGTTGTTTTTAGATGTCTAATGAGGGTCGTCGTTCGTTTACCCCAGTTGTGGGAGATGAAAGTCAGAATGTATTTAAGATACTTACGCAGCAGCCGGAAGGAGATGAGCAGGCCGGAGATGTTGTCATTGTACAACAGCCGGAAGGGAATGCGGAGAGAGGAAACGAAGAAGTTCCTGTCGTTGTGGACGTTCCTGACGCGATTGACGATGATGAGTCGGAAGAGGACTTTGAGATCTTCACGCAGAGGCCATCTAAACGGGTCGTCGAAGAATCGGAGGACGACGAGGATGGCGAAGGAGAAGGGAGTCAGTCTCTTAAGAGATCGCATCAAGCCTGCCAGAACAGTTGTGGGTGTTGCTCTTCACAGAAGAGGCGGCGGCACAGATACGGTAATTTTATGCATTTTGAAATTTTCTTTGGGTTTGTTTGAATTTGGATTTATAGTAATTGTTTGGTTGATATGTAATTGAAAGTGGATAATTATGTGCTGATAGTTACTGGATGGTAAATAGTGATATTTGTGTACGTAAGTTGTAATGTAGTGATTGAGTCATCGAATATGTATTTTAAATGGTAAATAGTGATATTTGTGTACGTAAGTTGTAATGTAGTGATCGAGCCATTGAATATGTGTTTTAAAGATAATCGTAGTTTTTCTCTTTAATTGGAAAGTCAGTTGGAAATTGTAAATTGCGTTACTATGTGGTGTTAGTTTGATATTGTAATTAGTTATAGTGGTTATGTGTGATTATTATTGAGGCTGTATAATTTAGTAGTGGTGGATATCGTATTATGAGTTGTCATGGTTGTTAATGCATATTATGGTGTAGTTTTGAAAAAATGTGTAATGGTATTGAAAGGTTGTTTTATAACGAATTGTGAGTTAATTTAAAATTGTTTTACTGGTTATATTATTTTTGAAAATGGGGATTTTTCGAAAATTGTAAGTTTTTATATTTCAATTTGAAGTGATTTTAGTGTTGTTGTTATAATTTTTATGTCTATTTTTGATGTTTTTTTTCTTTTTGTGTGTGTGTTAATTGGGTTTTATTTTTGTTGGTCTTGTAGATCGGTATTCACTCGAGGATCTGGAGAGTACGATCGTTAATGATGATTCCGATGAGGAGGAGAGGATTTTGAGTGGCAGTAATCCGAGGGTGTACGAATCGTCTCGGATTCGCGGTTCGACGTTGTCTTCCAATTCGCAATACGTTCACGATGTTAATGTTACGAGGTGAGCTGCTTATGTAGATTATATTTTCGTATAGTATGTGTTTCTTTTTTTATTGTTTTAGCATGCTGGTTTTTTGAAAATTTTTAAGTGCTTATGATGTATGTCAATTTGGTTATGGTTTCAGGTCGAATTTCGATTTTGCGGATTCCGGATTCGGTTGTTTTGAGCGAACGCAGGATTCGGTTGAATATAACGTGTCGTCGGCGGTCGTTATGGATGGGTTGAAGTACGCGAGTCAAGGGTGAGTTTATTATTTTTATTATTTGGTATTTGTGTGATGTGAGATTGAAAGATTGTCGATCTGATAGTTTTTATATATCATTGATTATATTTCGGAAATATTTGTTCGGACGTAATTTTTGAATTGTATGGTTTGTTTTTTTTAGAATCGAGGCTATGCGTCGGAAGTGTGAGAGTGCAGCGTCGTCGAGTTCTATCGTTAGGAACGTCGCGTCAGTCAGTTCTTCGTCGCTTGTCTCTGAAGTTGGAAAAAGTAACGAGAGTGAGCCCGGAGTCTCAGTTACGTTCGGGTCGTCGTCGGTTGTCGTGGAAAGTACATCTGACAATTCTGGTATGTTTTTTAATGTTTGTTGATTGTAGGCGAATGAAGGTGATTAGTTAATGGGTAACTACGTTAGTTATGAAAGGAAAGGTTCTATAGTTTACCAATAGGTTTGATATTGGTTTTGCTTATTGTTTTGGTGGTTTTTGCCTATTATTTTGGGTTGTGCGTTTTATGTGTTATGTGAGTATATAGTAATTGGTGATTTATAGTTGTATTTATTATGTTTATTGTAGTAGTTGTTGAAATAGTTGGTGAATTTTTTTTACGATTGTTACAGATGTTGCCGGAAATTCGGGTGGGCGAGGATTGCTTAGCCTTGATCCCGGTCTGGATGATGATGATTCGTATGAAGAAGATATTTTCGATGAGAAGGAGATGTTTTCGTCTACGCAGCTCTGTAACATGGTTAACGCGAAGTCGCCTCCTTCGTCGTCAAGTAGCAGTGAATCCGAAGAATCTGATACCGAGGAACGCGGACCGAGTCTTGAAAACAACGACCCGTTATTTTTTATGCACGGACAGCATCCTTCGTCTGACGACGGCGGGGTTGTACGCGGTCCGGAACGAAGAGCTTTGTCTGAGCTGAAAGACAACAAGATTGCTCACGTCGTATCGGAGGATGAGGAGGGAACGCGGGTTGAGGACTCGGACGATGAGGACGCGTCAGAATCTCTTCTAGCTAATCGGGAGGAGAGCGGAGACGTCGTTTTACAATCTGAAACTGACGTTCCTGCGTTTAATCCGGGCGAGGCGGTTGACTCTTTTCTGGCGAGACAGTCCGGAGATATCGGCGGACGTTTGTCAGACGACGACGAGGTGTGTACTTTGATGTAAATGTAGGGGTTGGATTATGTTTGATTCGTTTTTTGTACTTGTTTTATGTTTTATGTTGGTTTTGTTGGGAAAGAAATGGCTAGCTTTTGTTTGGTGATTAATGTATATTTCACTTGTTTAGGTGCGTAGCCGTGATCCCGTAGTTACTCGGATTCGTCGCAGTCGCAACGATTCGGAAGTCGATGGCAGTCGCGAAGCCGACGTTGTAAATGATGGAGCGGAGGTTTTGAACCTCGATTCGGATCGGATTGAACCGGAAGATGCCAGAACGGGTGCCGAAGGTAATGCCAAATGGCTTTCGTATACCGACTTGATGATGGACAGTTATCCGCCTAAGAGCAAAATGATTTATCTGAAGGCTTATAAAATGTTTGAGAGATATTTAAAGAGTCAGAAGCAATTTGTTCCGAACGTTTTTCCGAAAGATGTGCAGATTCTTAACTATTTTCATTATCTGAAACATACGAAGTGTCTGGCTCCCACTACTTTGTGGTCTACGTACGCTAGAGTGAATGCGTGTTGCAAGCGTTTGTATGGCCGGAGTTTGAAAGAATACCCCAGCGTGACTGAAGTTTTGAAGGGTTATGAGAGCGGTTACTCAGTTAAGAAAGCATCGATCTTCAGTCCTGCCGAGGTTTGCACTAATTAAAGTACAATTTTATTTGCATGCTTAGATGTAATTAGTGGGTGTTAAGTATTAATGAACTGATACGTTTGATGAAGTAACTAGTTAGTTATATAGTTTGATAGTTTGTTAACTATAGTTGTAGAATTTAGATTGGATAGTTTGGATATTGGAGGAAATACTTAGTTTGTTAGTGACAACCGTGATGGAGTTTGGAAGTAGTTAGATAGTCTGATGATTTGTGAAATATTTTTGTATAATTTAGATACGGTTAACGAAGTGAATATTTAGTGTGTTAAGTTAAATATGTTCGTAGAATTTAGATTGTAGAAATTAGATTGGATAATACGGATATTGAAGTAAATGTTTAGTGTGTTAAATAAAATATTTTGTCGAATTTAGAATTGATAATTTGGATACGGTAGTAAATAGTTAATGTTTTTATGATTTAGATTGTAGAAATTAGATTGGATAATATGGAGATTGAAGTAAATATTTAGTGTGTCGAAGAAAATACGTTTGTAGAATTTAGATTGTAGAATTTTGATTGGATAATATGGACATTGAAGTAAATATTTA
>JAIXOW010000278.1 GCA_027486615.1 Oxalobacteraceae bacterium
AATGAACGAGCAGAAACTGAACGGAAGAAGCTTATAGAAGAACAAACAAGACAACGAGAAGAACAAGAAGTGAGACAACGAGAAGTACAAGCAAAACAGCTTGAGGAACAAGCAAGACAGCTTGAGGAACAGGCAAGACAGCTTGTGGAACAAGAAGAGAGAACAAAGACGGAACGAGAAAGGATCCTTGCCAAACTGAGCACTGCGAGTTTACGCGGATCATCTCGTGGATCCTCACGAAGAAGTTCAATCTGCTTGACTTCAGCCGATGACAGTTTCAAGTCATCTTTCTCCATACAAAGATTTCTGGAAGACAAAGGGGATGTTTCGAAACTTTCCTCTCCAAACAGTAGTCCATTATTGCAAGTTGATGGAAATGCGACATTGGAAACCGTGATCAACGGAGGAGCGCAGAACCAAACACCGATCAACTTGAACAAGGAAACATTGTTTCAGCATCCAGAGTCTAGTCTAAGGAGAGAACCGACTCAGATCAACACTTCAGACGAAACCGATTCCTGGGGTTTCATGCCAGGAAAACAAACCAAGCATCTGCCAAAAGATGACGAAACATTGGATGCTGACGGAACTGATCAGAACTTTGATTTTGAACCAGGGGAAAATTTGAAAACTGGAGTGGATGACGCTTCAACACCCCTACGACCAAAAGAAGTTCTACTCCCGCCAAAGTTCCAACGAGATCAAATCTTTACCACAGATACAACGACTTTACCCGATTTTGGTCAGATCAGAGTGCCAAAAAATTTGGAACCACAACATGGCGACCACGCAGATGGCGTTCAAGCTGATCAAAAGTCTCCAACTCAAAATGGAGTCACTCAAGAAGATTTGACTAACAGTCTTAACAACATCAACGCATGTGACCAGAATGTGATCACTGATCATACTGGTGAAACCGCAGCGTGCTACAAAAACCGACTACCTTTCACAAACTACGATGTCCAAGATGAAGACTACGACAAGGTGTTGGGTTCAAAAATACCTTCAGAACAAGCAACACTTCTTAACAACTTTTCGAGTGTTGGAGAATCAAATCTTCAAAAAGTCACCGGAACCAAACCGAGAACATTTGCCAAAAATAATCGGAACACTTCAAACCAAATGGGGAAGGATGAAAGTCAGTCCGATTTTGGAGAAAAGAATCTACGAGCCATTCAGGGAGCAAAAAACTCTTTTCACCAGTACAAGAGCGTTGTCAAAAAGCAAAACAACACCATCATATCTCAAGTACCATTTTCCAGTGTAGAGAACCTGAAGAAGATGCTCACTGAAGTAGAGAATACATCTCAATACTTCAAAAAGATCACCCGACAGTTGTTCCTACATTCGTTGAGTGAAGAAGTAAAGAAGAAGTTTGAAACCTCATACGAAACTTACAATGACTTGCTGGAACAGTCACGAAAATTGATCACACACTACTTGCAACACCGAGTGGATACGCAAGATTGTAATCCGCCAGGATTTGAACAAAACATCCGAAACTTGTCAAACAAGGACATTGCTGCAACAGAAGTACAAGGAGTTGCAAATGGTCAAGTGCCATTTCCTGCACATGTGCCAGCTCCAAATGTTGCTCCGTTGTCAACGGGTGTCGAAAGGGATTTGGCTGGATTTCAGAAAGGTGATGAATCATTTCTGTTCCGCAAAACACCTACTAAAACGAAATACCAAAACAAAAACCGCGTCAATATTCAAGAAGTTGCCCGTCAACAAAGTGACAAAATTCGTAAAGGAATTCGAAATCGTGCTGAGGAAAGGAGAAAACCAGATGAAGATTGTTCCTCAGATGCATCAGAGGCATTGCTTCAAATTCATGAGTTTGCCAAGAAGATGAATTGGTCTCAAGAAAAACTTGAAAAGGAAATCACTGATTACGAAGTTCAACGGGGAATACGTGAACCTTTAGAAAATCAGCGCGAATTCCAACGACCAAAATCTATCTTGAAATCAGCTCAGTGCACTTTTGATAATGTTACGATTTCAAACAAACCAACAGTTGCACAAAAATATGGAACGTCTAATCTTTACGACATCCAAAATGCAACACGACAAAAATCCCGAGTACCGCAACCAACTGGTACAAGCCAATTCAACCGAAAAGATGGTATTCAGGGTCATTTGAATGATTTTCCACCAACAACTGGTTTACCAACTGGTATTCCCCCGTTTGGGCAGAACGCATTCAGAGGTGATAAGCCAAAAGACCAGCCATCAACAACGTCACATTTCACAAACACAAGGAATGAACAAAGTCCAACAGGTGATGAACCTAATGGACGTTCAACCTCATGGAATCTATCTGGTGATGAACCAGATCAAAGACACCAAGACAACCCAAGAGAGGATGACACTCAACAGAGATTTGCTGGACAAAATTCTTTTGGAGCCACAGGTGCTCCTTGGAGTAGTTCAGCTACTGTATCCCCCTCTGGCCCACCACCAATGGGTCCACCAAGGCCACCGACGGGACCACCAATGGGACCACCAATGGGACCACCAACGGGACCACCAATGGGACCACCAAGGGGGCCACCACCTGGGCCTCCACCTGGGCCACCACCTGGGCCTCCATCTGGGCCACCAATTAGACCAAGTGATCCTTGGTCGAATTTTCAAGGATACAGACCATACGAGGACAAAATTCCGTTGAAATTACAACTGAAAAAGTTTGACGGAAAAAATATTGGAGATGAGTATATTATCTTCAAAGAACAGTTTATGACTCTTTGTGGAAATCGAAGGGTTGATTCGAGACAAAAACTGTGTTTCCTTCTTGCCTATCTTGAGGGACAGGCACTCTCTACCGCTCGTCAAGCCATGGGACGTGGCATCAATGATGATACATTCCGCAAAGTGTGCACTGCCCTTGACAACAGGTATGGCGGTGAAGAAAGAATGAAGCGAAACTATTTGAACGACCTTCGTAATTTCCAGCCTTTAGCTAAGTCTACGTCTGATGATCTTTGGAAATTGCATTTCCTTGTCTCGGATATCAGAGACTGGATGATCAGTGAGAATGAGACTCAGATTTTTGATAAGGGAAGTTTTGTCGTTCAGAGCATCAAAGAAGTTCTTCCAGTTCCCGAACTCGCTCGTTATGTTGACGAACTTGAACAACATGACGGATGGGACTGCATGGATAATTTGCACAAGTTTATCCAACGAAGAGCTCGGTCTGCGCAAAACATGGAAGAAAGTCGCAGAAAATCTGCACTTCAGCAAAGGAGTTTCTACACGATCAAAGAAGAAGAGACAGATCAACCACCCAGTGAAGATGAGGACTTTGAAACTGTCCTTACCACTGAAGAACAAAAAACTGAAGTAACATTGACTTCTGATCAGAAAAGATTGAGTCTGATAGGACCACAAAATCAGACAACAAGAGACAGTCTCAATAACAAGATTCCAAAATCTGAACCTTCACAAAAACTGCCTGGTTGTCCTTTCTGCAATGGACCGCACGCGCTTTGGAAGTGTGAATCGTTCAAAATGCAAAACATGCAGAAACGATACCTAACAGTGAAAAGCAAAAGACTTTGCTATCACTGCCTAGCACCAGGACATGGTTCCAAAACTTGTACTTACAACAAAGACAAGAAGTGTGGGATTGATGGATGTACATTTTACCACAATCGACTTCTACACAAGCCAAAAAATGTCACTTTGGTCTCGATCGAAGATTATGTTCGAGACGAACAAGATTTCGGTTGGGAAAATACTTCTCAAGAAAACATCCACACTGACATTGTCCAACACACTGTTGAAGACCAAGTTCTTGTTTGTGACGAAGGAGATTATGTCTCAGTTCGTACAACAATTGGTGAAATCGGAACAGGAAAAGTCCCCAATAAGCGGATTGTAATTGCTCTTGACAGTTGCGCTAACAACACAAACATTGATGAGGACTTAGCAAAGGAGCTCAATCTACCCATTCTCAAATCAGGGATCCGAAGAGAAGTGAAGAACATGCTTGGCATTGGTGAGTGCAAATCATGTCTTGTCCAGTTCTATTTAAGTCCATTGGGTTGTCCAGAGAAGAAGTTCCTCATAACAGGCTATACTGTTAAAAATCTACTTTCGGGGACACCTATCATTGACTGGGAAAAGGAATCTCACAAGTATCCACATCTTAAAAAAGGAAACCCCGCCAAATCTGAACCAGGAGATAAAATTGGTGTTCTCCTTGGAACTGACTATAGCAAGATCCAATGTTCTGATGCCAAACTTGTCGCAGGTCTTAAAGATCCTTGTGCTGAACGAACTGAACTTGGATGGGTTTTTAGTGGACGTGTCAAGAACGTTCAAGTCCCAAACAGAAAACAAGGAGTGATCGGCATGTCTGTTATCAATCACGTTGTTCTGTCAACATTTGGGGATGACCTAAATGAGACAGATACAACACTATCCAGTTCGGGTGATGAACCCAAACACAATTGTTATCAAGACATTGAGCCAGAAACTTTGAACGAAATTGTTTCACATCTTCGCAGTGATGAACTGTTGGATGAAATTTCAGAGAAAGGTCGAGACACTGCTCTTTTATCCTATCTCCACATGAAAGGAAGACACTATTCAAAGGAGACTGTCCTTTTCAACGACGAGTCATACCTTGATCTTGGAAAAAGAGTGGAACAACTCTGGGAACTTGAACATCTTGGTCTCAAGGAACTTGTTCCTCGGTTCTCAAATTCGATTAAAGCGAATCCATTTGAAAGTTGGACAGATGCTGAGAGAGCATTAGATGAAAAACTCAGGGTCATCTATTTGCCTGAAAAGAAGCAGTATCAAGTGTCTGTCCCTTGGAAAAATGGTCGACCTTCTTTCACATCCAACCGCTTTGAGGTGATTGGTCGTCAACGACGCTGTGAACAGAATCTTGTAAAAAGCGGAGTGCCTCTTGAGGAAGTTCAAAAAATAATTGACGGTTATCTAGAAAAAGGCTACATTCGAAAGCTGTCAAAGGCTGAAGAGAATGATTATGATGCCTTTTATCTTCCTTGGTTTCCTGTTGTTGATCGCAATCGTGATTCAACACCGGTTCGTCTGGTTTTCGATGCTGCCGCAAAAGACAAAACAGGAAAGTCGCTCAATTCAGAAATTGAATTGACCCCAAACCGCTTACAAGATCTCTTCAAAATCGAACTGAGACTTCGTAAGTATCAATGGGTTGTCACTTCTGATGTTTCGGAGATGTTTCTGAAATGTGCCCTTGACCCACTAGACAGACGCTATCATCGGTTCATTTTCAATGGAGAAACCTATGAATGGTTAGTCATGCTTTTTGGCAATTTGTCCTCACCAAATGCTTCGCAGAAAGTCTTGGACTTGAATTGTCAGATGCATGGAGTTGACAAACCTGAAGCTGTTGAGTCCGTTCGAAACTCTTGTTACATGGACGACGTAGGGGATACGAGAGAGAAAGAAGAGAGAGCTTGGCAACTTGTTCAAGAACTTGTTGCACTCCTTCAAATGTGTGGAATGCCTGTAAGAAAGTTCTACACAAATTCCCCATTGGTGATTTCAAGAATTGATCCCGAACTTCTTGCCAAACAGATCACATTTAATGAAACCAATAATGTTGTCTACGAAAACGGAAAAGTTTTGGGCATGCAGTACGATGCTGAAAAAGATTGTCTCTGCTATGTTAGCAAATTCAAGGACATGGATGACTTCATCTCTTGGAAAAGCCGTGGAAATGAGACACAGGTCAGGGAAAACGAGTGGACTAAACGACTAGTTCTACGAGCTGCTGCATCAATCTTTGATCCGCTTGGTCTAATTTCACCATTCACTGTTCGCGCCAAGGTTATCTTGCAACAAATCTGGAAACTAAAGATTAACTGGGACGAACCACTTTCGGACGAACTTGTGAAAGTGTGGATGAACTGGCTCAAGGATGTCTTTGAAATCCCGGAACTCAGGATTTCAAGGTGGACTGGATTGACATCTGAGAGTCATCTTCAGATTCATGTCTTCTGTGATGCCAGTGAAGAAGGATTTTGCGTCGCAGTCTACACACGTGTTCAAACAAATTCTGAGATCAAAACCACACTACTGGCCTCAAAATCAAGAGTTACACCCCTCAAGGCAGAATCTATTTCAAGATCAGAGCTTGTTGCCTGTGTGCTTGGAGTTCGACTATGGTCTGTTATAAGTGAGACCTATCCGACAACACCAGAAGACACCTTTTTCTGGACTGACAGTGAGGTCTGTCTTCATTGGATCAACATCACAGCAAAGTCATTCAAGGCCTTTGTTGCGCACAGAGTAGGAGAAATTCAAGGTGCAACTGAGCCTGACCAATGGCATCACGTCCCGACACAAGAAAACCCTGCAGATATTGGTACCCGTCCAATCACTGTTTCAGAACTCAAATCCAGAGACTTATGGTGGCAGGGACCTGATTTCTTGAAAAAAGACTGTTCTGAATGGCCCAGAGGAAAGATCAATCCGAGCACAGATTCAAAGGAATTGAAGCAGGTCAACTTATTCACACTCAGTAATGAGAACAGGGTGAATCTTGATGCTGAAGGTCTAAATAGAATTCATCCAAGAAGGTTCAGAGTTGGATCAATCTACAATGGATATCGCGCTTGTGTTCGAAGATGGGCCACTGTTTTCCGAGCCATCCGAAATTTTCGCCATTCTAACAAGTTTGGAAATGGTCCTCTTAAAAGTGAAGAGGTGGAGGAAGCCCAGAATTTTTTGTTCAAACACTCCCAAACAGAGTTTTACCAGGGTGAGATTGAAGCCATGGAAAAATTCAAAGTTCCTCTTTCGAATTGCAAGGAACCTCGAAGTGACATTCGTCAATTCAATCCATTCATTGATGAAAGTGGTGTGGTTCGCAGCAATTCGAGAATCTCCAATTTCAGAGAGATTTATGGGTTTGACAAGACTCATCCCATCATCCTTCACAGAAAATCCGACATTGCCAGATTGCTCGTTGAAGAAGCTCATTTTGACAAAGAACATGTCATCGGAATTTCAGCAATGAAAGCGAGTGTCAACGAAAAGTTCACAATTCTTGGTCTCGGAACACTTTGCAAACAAGTTCAGTCAAACTGCTACCGATGCAGAATTCGAAAGGGTGTCAGACTTGTCCAACAAATGGCCCCTCTTCCGATCAACCGACTTGAAGAACAAGTTAAGGCATTCGAAAATTGTGGGATGGATTTTGCTGGACCTTTCGAAGCAAAAGTGGCTCCAAGAGTGGCCAGGAAAAAAGTCTACATTCTGGTCATCACATGTCTTTCAACGCGAGCTGTTCACCTCGAAACAACTGGTGGGATGACCACCAATGACATAATCGCAGCTTTGTCGCGATTTTGCGATCTTCGTGGGACACCAAAAACGATCATCACAGACAACCAACCTTCATTCCACAAGACTGACAAGGATCTTCATGAATGGATCAGATCACTTGATTGGGAAAAGATTGAAGAAGAAACCAGTCTAGGATTCAAACCACAGTCCTATGGTATTTCTTGGTTCTTCAATCCTCCTTATGCTCCGCATTTTGGAGGTGTGTTTGAGACCATTGTCAAGGCCACCAAGAGAGCGTTAAATGCGGTTGTCACCAAAGCCGATTTAACCGAAGACGAGTTTCGAACTGTCATCTATTCAGTGATGAGCCGTCTTAACGACAGACCGATTGCACTTGTTGGTGAAGAAAAAATGGACTTGTCTCCATTGACACCAAATTGTTTTCTCACATCGCATCTTGGTTATGTTTTGTTACCTCCAAACAATCTTGAAAGCAAACAAATCAGTCCAAAAGAACGATGGAAATATCTTCTATTGATTCGAAACCACTTTTGGAGACGCTTCAGTGAAGAAATCATCCCTCTCCTCAGAACTCGTTCGAAATGGTCACAAGAAAAAGAAAATCTCGAAGTTGACGACGTTGTCATAGAATTTTCAGAAAATTCTCCTCGACACCAATGGAGAATGCTCAGAGTGACTAAGATTTTCCCAAGTCAGGATGGTCTTGTTCGCAAAGTTGAAGTCGTCAACTCAGGCGGTCAAACATATGAACGCCCAATCACAAAACTAATCCCTATTGTCCAAAATTGAGGAAAAATTCCACCCCAGTGGAATTTTGGAGGGGGGAAGAATGAAGAAAAATGACTTTATTTACTTTTTATCATGTTTGTATTTGTCTCCTTTGGAAAATAAAAAGTGTGAAGAAATATAAAAATGACTTGTTCTGTTTTTCTTTCAAAACAAAATCAGGGGATGACTCCTTTTTTGTTTTTTCGCGAGCGTTTGTTCTTGACTGTTTTGTTTTGTGTTTTTTGTTTCTTTTTTCCAAATGTGCTAATACCTTTTGTTTCAGTGGATTACAATATTTGAAC
>JAIXOW010000182.1 GCA_027486615.1 Oxalobacteraceae bacterium
AACATAAACATAAACGTTAGTGTTGTTGGCGATGGTGATGATGAAGGAAAAATCATTGAATGCAGGTGCGAGAAAGAGAAAGATTTGAATTGGAAATTATACAGCTACAGCGAACATGACATAAAACATGAAAAATGATATGCGTTTGCGTTTTTGTTTCACGTGCATTTATGCAAAGTTCTCATTTTTTTTATTTTTTGCCAGACGGTTGCAGAGTTCAGCGGTGAGATGATCCTGTAAATAATTTTTTGACTGCATTTGTCAAAAGATAAGTCGTGATAAAGATAAAATTATGACAGACGATTTAAGAGAGCTTTATTTTTATTCTTTTGCTTTTGACAAATGCAATTGCAATGTTTACCCCAGCTGAACGGATGTGGGGCAGAACGTATTTTTTGAAGTAGTGTTTCATCATTTTGTCCCAATTGTAACTCTTGTAAAGCAGCGCTCTGAAGGTGTAAAAGTCTTTACAGCCTTCGGGTTCGTCCACGATGTCTGCTTGACGCCTTATGTCTTCGTAATAGACAAAAGTCATAAAAGCGAATCTATAAAAGAGGTCGTCTTTTAGGTCTGAATAATCTTGGTAGATATGACATCCGTTTGCAAATTCCAAATGGATACAGTCGTATACGTTCATTTCACTGTTCACAACCCGATAATCTTCGTGTATGAGATAGCTCACAATTTTTTAGTCTGCTGATTAAAGTAAATTGATGACGAATCTCGGTTCGTCGGGTTTGACGCTTTTTACTATGACGTATCATTATTCTCGTTCTCAATTCAAAATGCAACTAACATCCCCATCCCCCTTTTTTGAAAACGGTGTGAAATGGTGATAATGAATACTATGACTATGGTCAAGACAGAGCAGAGCTGCTGTTAGGATGCTGAAGTGTTTCATCTTCAATGTTAGTTATAACATCATACAGAAACAGAAGATGGGGTAGGGTCAGGATGTTGTTGGTAAACTCTAGCCATGATGCTGCGACAGCGTTAAACGATGATGCTGCGCTGCTCAATTTTTGTTTACAGTAGCAGCTTAAGCTTCAGCTTAGCCTTAGTCTTAGCCTTGTCCTATTTTGAGATAGTTTTGTTACACATGCACGCGCTCAAATGTTTCCGCGTGCGATTGGAAATTTTGGAATAATACGATAAGATGATGTCTAGGTATATGAACCTTTTTGTTTCATTCTTTTCTAAAATGATACAGCTTTTCTAGCCAGAATACTTATGATTAGACTTAAGACTTGGAATTGCTAGATAGGATGAACTACAGCAAACAATCTTTTTGTATTCATTCTCATTCTGTTTCTGGGAGTTCTCCTTGTAAGTATAGTTTCGTGTTTTTTGGAATAAATTAAAATATAATTTTCAAATTATAATTATAATAACAAAAATATTAATAACAAAAATATTAATAATAATAATAATAATAATAATAATAATAATAATAATAATAGAATACTACTATATTAATAAAATAAAAAATCAATATCAATTTAAAGGTTTATTGATAAATGTTAATGTTCACAATAACAGTAACAGTTCCAATAGTTCTGTGTCAAGTGGTGTATTGTCATCCTGTGATGGTTTTTCCATGAATTTCCGTTTCAAATGTTTCTTGATGTCCGACACGCCACTAGGGTCACAATCGGGAACTATTTCCTTAATTTTACCTTGAATAACAATTCTCAGCTTTTCTTCAATATCTTCAATTGGAGTTCTTGTCTTTGCTGGTTATTTTTTCTATCCTTCCTCTTCTTTCCAATGGGAAAAGGAAAATTTGATAAAAGATAAGATAAGTTCAGATTGTTGTGATGTCATCGGTAATAAGTATGCACGATTACGAGTTTGCGTAAAATACCGCATTTAACATTTTTTTTTAATTTGCAACAAACTAGACCGATATTACTCTGATCAAGTAATATTGATGTCTAGTTTTTAGAATAAACTAGTGCAATATTGCTATGATCAAGTAATATTGTCACTATGTTCAGATGTTTCAGTTTCATAATATTTGTTGCAGTTGAATGCTCGTTTATGTTTTGAGAATTTGATATATTTTGAGAGAGTTTGTAAATCACTCATCAGGTTTAGGATTTTTATTTTTGTTTTTGTTTTATTTGAATAATTAAGTTTGGAAAAAAATGCTGAACCTGAACAATCTTGAGTCAGATCCCAATGTAAATAAATTGAATTTAAGAATTCGCTGGTGTGAGATATGTTGGAGATTGTGCACCCATTCACAAAAGTCAATAATGATGTCACAAAAACTAAACAAACGAGAACTTTTGTGTTTTGTCCTGTCATTTTTGTGAATAATTCTGGAGATTGTGCACCCATTCACAAAAGTCAGTAGTGACAGAATTTTTGTTCATCTGCTGCAATTGCAAGTTCTTTAAACTTGCTCTTCAATAATAGAGTTGACCAATGTCAGATTTTGTGGACTCATTGTGGGTCCCTGTGTTGCCTTCTTAAAGCTTGTCATGGTTGGTGTTGTTGCTCCCAGTACTGGTTGTGAGATGTAAACGTGAGCAAATTCCATGGGAAGCAAGTTTTATCATATGGATTTGCTTCTATCTAAACTTGTTTCAACCTTCCGAGGAATTTGAAGCTGTCGCTGAGACTCTTCTTCTTGACAAAGATAAAGATTGTTCTCAATTTTCACAGTAACAGTTCCACTAGTCCTTCCCAAAGGAAAAACTTAGTTTGCATGTGCATGTTGACATATTTTTTTTTTGGTTTTTTGTCTGTTTCTAATTTGAGAAACATCAAGATCAAGTACTCGACGTGGATTTTGCGGATTGATAACGTAGAGTATCTTTGTATTCACATTTGCATTTAACAACTCCATTGCTTTAGTCTTCAACAACAGCGTTTTCCCAGTGTCAGGTTTTCCAGTGATCACAATCCTTTTGTTGTTAGGATTAGTTAAGATTGTTCTTTGTTCCATCGTCAGGTAAAAATATATTTGATCACGACCAATCTCGTCTTTCTTATAGCATCAGCTATAACTTTTCCGTCATTACATCCATTCACAAAAGTCAATAATGACAGAATTTTTGTTCATCTGTTGCAATTGCAAGTTCTTTAAATTTGAAGACTATAACATATGCATATAATGTAAAAGAAAAATTACAAGAAAAATTCAGAGTGCTTATCGTAATGGTTGGTGGCTGTGTATGAATTTCCAAAACTTTGTCTTTGTTTTTAATTATAAGAAAATTTAGAGTGTTTGTCATAGTCATAGTGATTGGTCGCTGTGTATGAATTTTCAACACTTTGTTTTGTTATAATTGCTTCAGACAGGCTGGTCTGTCATGCGCGGCAACTGCAGTTGCAGTAGTAGAAGGTTCCTTCAGACCTCTGATAGATCATTTTGTTTTTTAGAATAGCTGCTGTTTTTTGTTTGAAGTTAAAGTTAACCAAATTCAAGAGTTTTTGTTCTCATTCTCATTCATTTTTCTCCTCATGGAAAACAGTTCCCGATCTTCACAGTAACCGTCCCACGTTGAATCCTTTGAACTTAAAGGCTTTAACATCCTTGAAAATTTTTAGAATATTCAAGGTTTAAGTAAAATCCTTAACTGAGATGAATTTTCGTCCATTCGTCTCTTCTTG
>JAIXOW010000430.1 GCA_027486615.1 Oxalobacteraceae bacterium
GCCACCGCAAATCTCTGCGGAAGTTCTGCGCAAGATGAAAAAAACTGCAGAAGATTACTTAGGTGAAGAAGTCACAGAAGCCGTCATTACCGTACCTGCTTACTTCAATGATGCGCAACGTCAAGCAACCAAAGATGCAGGACGTATTGCTGGTCTCGATGTAAAACGTATCATCAATGAACCGACTGCAGCAGCGTTAGCATTTGGTTTGGACAAGACAGGTAAAGGCGATCGTAAGATTGCTGTTTATGATTTGGGTGGTGGTACTTTTGACGTTTCTATCATTGAAATCGCAGACGTTGATGGTGAAATGCAATTCGAAGTATTGTCTACCAATGGCGATACCTTCTTAGGCGGTGAAGACTTCGATCAACGTATGATTGATTACGTGATTGATGAATTCAAAAAAATTAATGGACTTGATTTAGCCAAAGATCCAATTGCTTTGCAGCGTATTAAAGCCTCTGCAGAACGCGCAAAAATAGAATTATCTTCATCGCAGCAAACTGAAATCAATGAGCCTTACATCGCTATGGCAAATGGCGCGCCGGTTCATTTGAATTTAAAAATTACACGCTCTAAATTAGAGTCTTTGGTAGAAGAGCTGATTGCTAAAACCATAGAGCCTTGTCGTATCGCGATTACCGATGCTGGCGTCAAAGTTTCAGATATTGACGACATCATCTTGGTCGGTGGTATGACACGTATGCCTAAGGTGCAGGAAAAAGTTAAAGAATTTTTTGGTAAAGATCCTCGTAAAGATGTTAATCCTGATGAAGCAGTAGCAGTCGGTGCAGCGATTCAGGGTTCGGTACTGTCGGGCGATCGTAAAGATTTATTATTGTTAGACGTCACACCACTATCACTAGGTATTGAAACACTAGGCGGTGTGATGACTAAGATGATTAAGAAAAATACCACTATCCCAACTAAATTTAGTCAGGTGTTTTCTACTGCAGAAGATAATCAACCTGCAGTGACTATTAAAGTGTTCCAAGGTGAACGTGAAATGGCAGTGGGGAATAAAGGTTTGGGTGAATTTAATTTAGAAGGCATACCACCTTCTTCCAGAGGATCACCACAAATTGAAGTGACCTTCGACATTGATGCCAATGGTATTTTGCATGTAGGTGCAAAAGACAAAGCCACTGGTAAAGAAAATAAAATCACCATTAAGGCTAACTCCGGTCTAACCGAAGAAGAGATACAAAAAATGGTGCGTGATGCAGAAGCTAATGCAGAAGAAGATAAGCGTTTGAAAGAAGTCGCTGAAGCGCATAATCAAGGTGATGCATTAGTTCACTCAACACGTAAAGCATTAACAGAGCATGGTGATAAGCTCGATGCTGATGAAAAGACAGCGATTGAAGCCGCAATTAAAGAGTTAGAAGAAGCATTAAAGAGTAACGATAAAGCTCTGATTGAAGCAAAATCTACGGCCTTATCAACCGTAGCGCAGAAGTTAGGCGAAAAGATGTATGCTGATATGCAGGCACAGCAAGCTGCTGGTGAAGCAGCCGGAGCAGCAGCAGGTGCACAAGCAAGTGGTAGTGGATCGAATAAGCCGGCAGATGATGATGTAGTCGATGCTGACTTCAAGGAAGTTAAAGACAAATAATTTTTCGTCGCTCAATTATATTGAGATGACATCACCGGGCTAACGTGGCGCAATGGCCAACGGCCCGGTTTTTTGCATGTGTGGTTAGGACAATAAAAGATGGCAAAACGTGACTTTTACGAAGTGCTGGGCTTAGCGAAGAATGCTTCTGATGAAGAGATCAAGAAAGCCTACCGCAAGCTTGCAATGAAATATCATCCGGACCGTAATCCGGATAGCAAAGGTGCGGAAGATAAATTCAAAGAGGTGAAAGAAGCCTATGAGATGCTATCTGATCCACAAAAGCGCGATGCCTATGATCGCTTTGGTCATGCTGGTGTAGATCCGAATATGGGTGGAGGCGGCGCTGGCTTTGGTGGTGGTTCAGCAGGATTCGGTGATGCCTTTGGCGATATCTTTGGCGATATCTTTGGCGGTGGTGGAGGGCGTGCACGCAGTGGTCCGCAAGTCTATCGCGGTGCAGATCTTCGCTATAACTTAGATATCACCCTAGAGCAGGCAGCTAATGGTTTCGACACAACGATTCGTGTGCCCTCTTGGAATGAATGTGAAACTTGTCATGGATCGGGTGCGAAAGCAGGTACCAATCCCACCACTTGTACTACTTGTGCCGGACATGGCCAAGTCAGAATGCAACAAGGATTTTTTAGTATTCAACAAACCTGTCCTAAATGTCATGGAACAGGAAAGGTCATCTTAGATCCTTGCAGTCCTTGTGCTGGTGCGGGTCGTATCAAGAAAAATAAAACCTTAGAAGTCAAAATCCCTGCTGGTATTGATGACGGTATGCGCATACGTTCAACCGGTAATGGCGAGCCAGGTATGAATGGTGGTCCTACCGGTGATTTATATGTAGAAATTCATATCAAACAGCACGCAGTATTTCAGCGTGATGGTGACGACTTACATTGCGAAATGCCTATCTCGTTTGCAAAGGCCGCATTGGGTGGTGATATAGAAGTTCCTACCCTGTCAGGCAAAGTCTCTTTTGGTGTGCCTGAAGGAACGCAAAGTGGTAAAACATTTAGATTGCGTGGCAAAGGAATTAAGGGTGTACGTTCCGGATTTGCTGGTGATTTATTTTGCCATGTCGTTGTTGAGACACCTATTAAACTCACCGATAAACAAAAAGAGCTCATGCAAGAGTTTGATAAATTAACATTAGCTGGTGGAGCAAAACATAGTCCTCAAAACAAATCATGGATGGACAAGGTAAAAGAATTTTTTGAATAAATCTTTTAGTAATTAAAAAATAAAAATGTCGACTACATAGTCGGCATTTTTTATGCGCGATCAAACAATAGCCTGTGCTTTATAGGCATAAGAGATTGTTATTTTTGCGTACTGATACGTTCGCTTAGCAGAGCAAGCTATATAAATCAGCAAGTCAATACACAGTTACCTGCTATATCAAATACAAAGTCTTGCTATGAGCAAGATTGTAGGAATCACTATCCCAAAATTTACTTCCTATCATGAAGATGAGCGAAAAAAACGCAACCACCCTGAATCGATTATTAAAAAGACTAAGACTATCTAATCGATCAACTGAGTTAGAACAATCTCTTGTTCGCATATTGATTGCAACTGGTCTCATCATATATATGCTATTCCAAGCTCAGATAGGTGATGAATCAAAATTAGATCTCTCTAACCATTTTCAATGGATAGCGACAGTATTTATGCTAGCTGCTATCACGATTAGTTTGTGTATTATTAAATGGCCGGAGTCCTCAAGCTTTCGGCATGTGGTTGCAATTTTTTTAGATATGGGTGCATTGACCTATATTCTAATAGAGGCAGAAGAGCATGCATCACCGTTTTATGCCATTTATCTTTGGTTAATTATTGGATATGGATTTAGGTTCGGTAAAAAATATTTATTCATCGCACTCTGTTTAGCTTTAATAGGTTTCGGTTGTGTTATTTATAGCATTCCATTTTGGAAAAGTAATTTATACCTATCACTGGGATTATGGATAGGTATGCTGATGAACTCACTCTATTTAAACACCTTGCTAGGTCGTTTATATAAAGCTCTAGATCAAGCAGAGATAGCAAATAGAGCGAAGCGTCATTTCATATCATCAATTAGTCATGAGTTACGAACACCTCTAAATGCCATCATAGGCATGGTTGATTTAATGGAATCATCTCCATTGAATAAAGAACAAAAAGAAATGTTGGATTGTATGAGTACAACTTCGCAAGTCATGCTGTCTCAAATTGAAGATGTACTTGATTTTGCAAAAATAGAAGCGGGAAAAATGACGATTGAGAAAAGTCGATTCGACTTATATCAATTGGTTTTTTCAATCATTGATATTTTTCGCTATCAAATAAATCCGAATAAAGTAAGTCTTAATCCCGTGATTGCTTGTGATATCCCGCAATTTTTAATTGGTGATGTGCGACATATACGTCAAATCATGGTCAACCTGGTAGGTAATGCCGTTAAGTTTACTGAGCAAGGTCGAATTACTATTCGTATAAAAAAAATTGAACAAAGCAATAATCTTCTGTTGCTGCGGTTTTTTATTATTGATACTGGAATTGGTATTTCCTATCATGCGCAGCCCAGTATTTTTGATAGCTTTAAACAGGCGGATGAAACTACTGCGCGGAGATATGGTGGAACAGGATTAGGAACAGCGATCTGTCAGCAATTAGTGAAACTCATGCAGGGCAAAATAGGATTTTCTAGTGAGCCAGGCTTGGGCAGTGAATTTTGGTTTGATTTGCCATTTGAGGTGCCTAGCTATCGAGATGAGAAAAAAAGTCAGGTGATTCAAACTGAAAAAATCCATATTTTTTTAATGAGTAATCAGGATAAAAATAGTGAAAGTATCAAACATTATTTTTCAAAATATCCAATAGAATTTATTGCTACACCATTTTCTGGATTGTCAGCAGCAGCGCTTGTAAAAAAAATATCCGATCATGGCAATATAAATTTATTAATGATAGATTTTCCTATGTCGATGGCAGGCTATTGCGATCTCGATGATAAAGAAATAGTGAAAAATATCGTGCAGACATTGAGTAGCACAGAAAAAACCACATCAATTACGAGCGCATTAATTATTCCTTATGGACTATCCAGTAAATTAGCAGATGAATTAATCATCTCATTAGGATTGACAGCAGTTTTGCCTGCCCCCATCAATCAGACTGCAATAGAAAACTATGTACAGTTACATTTGGCAGCAAATGCGATTAACAAAAATAAATATATCGCACAAGAATTGCAGGAAAATAAAAATGATGCGTTGCATGATGGCTTGATTCAGATACAGCATGAATTAGCTAAAGCCCATATTTTGATTGCTGAAGATAATCCGGTTAATAGAAAAGTTTTACAAAAGATTTTAGATCGTGCTGGATATCATTATTCCATTGCAAAAGATGGTGATGAAGCGCTAGATTTAATTGATAAAACTAAATTTGATGCCATTGTTTTAGATATGAATATGCCTGGCATGAGTGGATTAGAGATAGCAAGAATTTATAACATTATTAGTGGTAAGGATGAGCGAGCCCCTATGATTATGTTTTCAGCTAATGTGACGCCAGATGCAAAGGAGAGTAGTTTAAAAGCTGGTGTAGATGAATTTTTACCTAAGCCTATAAAAATTGATATATTTTTAAATGTTTTAAATAAGCTACTATCAAAAAAACGCTCAGAAAATAATGGATTAGTCAGCTTCAGGAGTAGTGGCGAGCAAATCCTTGAGAATAATCATGTCGTTTTAGAATTAACCACCCTTATGGGTTTAGAAGAAGTGAGTGTCGATCCATTATTTTTAGATGAATTAATTCAAGAATTTATTACTGAAAATAAAAAAACAGTGTTGAAATTCGAGGAAGTTATGCAAGCTGAAAATAATGAAGAAATAAAAGATGTCTTACATTATTTAAAGGGCGCGGCAGTAAGCGTAGGTGCGATGGAATTGCTGCAGTATTGTAAGAAAATAGAAAAACTGAAGCCCTTAGAAATTAGTCAGCTAAAAGAGAATATAGTCGTGGCTATGAAAAATTATGCGCATAATCTTTGTAATGCGCTTGAAAATTATCGATTTCAAAGAAGAAGAAAAACTATGACCTTTGTTTCAACGGAATCATTTGCTCCTGCTTTTTCTAAAGCTTCATTGCAAACAAGTGCCAATCAAAATAGAAACATTTCATAATTTGAAGTGCTAAAAATTCTATGAATCTAAATTAAGTGTTTAATTTAGATTCATAGATGCATTATTAATTTATGCTGCAATTAATTCTGTAGTGAGTTGTTGACTATTGTGGGTATCCGCTTTTATTTCATTTTGTCGAATTTGTGATCTGACAATGCGATTCATAATATGTATATCTTTATCACTTAATTTAAGTGCAGCATTTACCCATATCTCAGTAATATCCATCATTTCCTTATAGGAGAGTGGATTAAAATGCCTTCTGCATTCATACATGGCACGTAAACCATTTACCCTGCGTCCGTTTTGTTTGATGAAATCAGAAACTGCCTGCTCGCCCTCACCATCCTCTGCCAAAATATCGATAACACCCATACTATAGAGATCTTCTGCTGCATAGATATTCCCGCTGGAGATCATCTCTTCAGCAATGCGTGGACCTACACGTCTTGCGAGAAAGCTGTAGGCACCCATGCCTGGAAATAGATTAAAAATTATTTCAGGTAAGCCCATGCGTGTACTGCGTTCTGCAATGATGATATTACTTGATAGTGCAGTTTCAAATCCACCACCTAGTGCATCTCCTTGAACTAATGAAATAGTAATCAAGGGGGAGAGATAATTTACTGCTCGTGAATAAACACAGTCCACGCATAATTTTGCGTATTCAAGTAAAGCAGTGCGATTTCTCTCTTTAATCAGTTGGGAAAATAAAGCAAGATCACCACCGTAATTGAAAACACCAGGTGTTTTAGAAGCGACTACGTAGTAATCAACGGGCTGTAGTTCACCATTGTGTAAAAATAATCCCCCATTGGTTTCTAGTTCTTCATCATTGATTCGAATTTCTTTTAATAAATCGATATTAAAACAATGAATACCACGTGGCTTCATAAAATTCCATAATGTTTTTGTTGTCGGACTATACTCAAGTTCAATTTGTGTAAAGTTTTCTTGTCCGAATAATTCCTGAATTTTTACTTTACTTAATATCTGATCTGTAATTTTGCTATTAATCATGATGAACTCCTTTTTGCATACGATATGCGTGGGTTTATGAGATAAAATTTTATAAATAATTTAAAAATTAAATTAGTATCCTAATTTTTGTATTAACAAAGATCTTAATATCTTGATCTTCAACCTAAGTGAATTCAAAAATTTTAGAAATGTAGGTAGAAATTGAGACGAGTTCTTTGTAGCTTCGCTTGATGTAAACAACAAGGAACACAAAAATAGACTAAATAATCGCTTTTTTATTGAGAATAATAGTTAGCGAATTTTGGTAATCACTAATATTTCGTGCTTTTTTAAAATTTAAAAAAGCTTTTCTTCAATGTGTAGTGATAATTTTTAATAATTATCATCAGTCATGCCACTTTTATTAGCTTAGTTTTTTTATCTTGACTTAGCTAATATGAATTTTATAAACCTGATTGAGGACACAGTCTGGTGTTGCGTACTTAACTATGGGTGGAATGTTTCTTTGGTAGGGTAGAATCATGGCGAAGATTCTAAAAAGGATGCAACATGAGTAATAGAAGTATTAGTGAATCTTTAGATCAACTCTTATCCAATAATAAAGATTGGGCAAAGAAAATGATTTCTAAAGATCCAGAGTTTTTTAAGAAACTTGTTGCCCAGCAGTCTCCGGAATTTCTCTGGATAGGTTGTTCAGACAGTAGAGTGCCTGCAAATGAAATTGTAGGTTTATTACCGGGCGAATTATTTGTACATCGTAATGTCGCAAATGTCATTGTTCATACAGACTTAAATAGCTTGTCTGTTTTGCAATTTGCAATTGATGTTTTAGGAATTAAACATATTATTGTTTGTGGACATTATGGTTGCTCTGGCGTACATGCAGCTTTGGAAAGGCGTCGTGTTGGTTTGGCCGATAACTGGTTAAGACATGTTCAGGATGTACACCAAAAACATGAACGCTATTTGGGTGAGGTTTTACCTTCCAAAGAAAGACGCAATAGATTATGTGAGCTCAACGTTTTAGAGCAGGTGATTAATGTTTGTCAGACTACGATAGTGCAAGATGCTTGGGAGCGCGGACAAAAACTTACTGTACATAGTTGGGTATACAGCCTTGAAGATGGGATTGTGCGTGATCTAGGTATGGCTGTCAGTCAAGCAGAGTCACTGATACCACAATTCGAAGCGAGTTTATTACGCTATCAATAAGCAGTATGAATAAGCACTATGAATAAGCACTATGAATAAGCACTATGAATAAGCACTGTGGATTATCAGTCTGATGA
>JAIXOW010000428.1 GCA_027486615.1 Oxalobacteraceae bacterium
GCAGTCATAAAACATAGTCTTACAGACTTCGCTATAAACTTCGCTACAAACTTGCCTCTGCTCTGATCACACTTACCAACTCACTTCACGTTCTGGTGTAGCTGAAATTTTATGTACAGATAAATCTGCACCTTCATATTCTTCTTCAGGATCAAGACGAATACCTACAGTTTTTTTCAGCACACCATAAATCACTAATCCACCCAGCACTGCAATCATGATGCCTAATGCAGTACCCATTAACTGCGACCAGAATGAGACGCCACCTAAACCGCCTAATTCTTTATAGCCAAAAATACCTGCAGCAAGCCCACCCCAAGCACCACACAAACCATGTAATGGCCATACACCTAAGACATCATCAATCTTCCAACGATTCTGTGTAAGGGTAAACATCCAGACAAAAATATAACCAGCTACACCACCGGTGATCAGTGCTGCTAAGGGATGCATTAAATCTGAGCCAGCACATACCGCAACCAATCCCGCTAAAGGACCGTTATAAGCAAAGCCCGGATCATTCTTACCCATGATCACAGCGACTAGTGTTCCACCTACCATCGCCATCAATGAATTCACTGCTACCAACCCATTCATCTTGTCTAGCGTTTGCGCACTCATGACATTAAAACCAAACCAACCTACTGTGAGTATCCAAGCACCTAATGCTAAGAAAGGAATACTGGATGGTGGATGCGCAGCGACATTGCCATCCTTGGTGTAACGACCTCGACGTGCACCTAATAAAATCACTGCTGGTAATGCAGCCCAACCACCGACTGCATGCACGACCACTGAACCCGCAAAGTCATGAAAAGGAGCGCCAAAGTTTGCCTCCAACAATGCTTGAAATCCAAAGCGCTGATTCCATGCGATGCCTTCAAACAGTGGATACACCAAACCCACCAGCAAAGCCGTCGCTGCTAACTGGGGATGAAAACGTGCACGTTCTGCAATGCCGCCAGAAATAATGGCAGGAATAGCAGCAGCAAAAGTCAGCAAGAAGAACAACTTTACCAACTCACAGCCGCTCTTCTCCCTCATGACTTCAGTGCTGCCGAAAAAATTCACACCGTAGGCAATCCAATAGCCCACGAAAAAATAGGCAATGGTTGAGATAGCAAAATCGACTAATATTTTGACTAGCGCATTGACCTGATTTTTCTTGCGTACAGTGCCCAACTCAAGAAAAGCGAAGCCAGCATGCATCGCTAAAATCATGATGGCGCCAAGCAAAATAAAGACAGCATCGGCTCCGGTACGGAAAGAATCCATGAAAATCTCCCAAATTATGTGCAAAATTTATAATTGATGATTCCCTAAAGCAAAATCTATACCGTTTTGGTGCAAATATTAGTTTATTGATTTATAAAGCTATTTTTAAATTGGCTATCTTCACGCAAAAAATACGCACTATAAAAGTGCGAACTATGCGATTAATTGGTGATTTTTCATGATTCCTTGGTTGGAGCGCGATACACCTTTTCCTCCGGTCGATGATGCTCTGACTGAGGAAGATGGTGCGGCAGGATTATTAGCAGCAGGCGCAGATCTGTCGCCCTCCCGCCTGCTCGATGCTTATCGAAAAGGCATTTTCCCTTGGTTTTCTGAAGATCAGCCCATTCTTTGGTGGAGCACCGATCCACGCATGGTGCTGTACACCGAAGAATTCACGATTTCACATAGCCTGAAAAAAATCCTAAAAAAAGTCCATAAAAGCATGCAATCGCAAGGGCCTTGGCAAGTCCGTTTCGATACTGCCTTCCCCGATGTCATGCGTGCATGCGCAGGCAAACGTAAACAAGGCGAAGGAACTTGGATTTCGGAGGACATCATTGCAGGCTATAGCGCCTTGCACCAACAAGGCTATGCTCACTCCACTGAGCTATGGCTAAATAACCAACTCGTAGCGGGTGCTTATGGCTTGTGCTTGGGACGTATGTTCTTTGGCGAATCCATGTTTACGCACGTTACGGATGGATCCAAGGTCGCTTTAGCCTATTTAGTGCACTTTCTGAAGTACCATAGAGTGGCGTTGATAGATTGTCAGCAAGAGACGTCCCACTTAGCCTCACTCGGCGGCAGAAGTCTGCCCAGATCTGACTTTATTGAACACATACAACGCGCAATAACTGAACCTGACATCACCGACTGGCAACCGCGAGCGCTGTTTGATGGAAGTGACTAAAACAAGCTTTGCATTAATCCTTGCGATCAGTGTAAATTACCTTAATTGATAGCCGATCTGTTCAAGTACACATGACGCATCTTCAGGACCTGCCATTTTCAGCCTTGCAGTTCTATGCAACGGCACCTTATCCTTGCAGTTATCTTGAAGGGAAACAAGCTCGTTCACAGGTTGCCACGCCATCGCATTTAATCAATGCCGATGTGTATTCCGAATTAGTCAGAAATGGTTTTCGTCGCAGCGGTATTTTTACTTATCGACCCTATTGTGATGGATGTCAGGCCTGCACGCCCGTGCGCGTTGATACTCAATTATTTACCCCAACACGCAGTCAGCGTCGCGCATGGAAGCAACATCAAAACTTATCTACTTGGGTCACACGTTTAGCTTACGACCATGAACATTACGAACTCTATCTTCGCTATCAAGCTGCACGTCATGCGGGTGGCGGTATGGATAATGATAGTCGTGATCAGTACGCGCAATTTTTATTACAAAGCAAGGTCAATACACGTCTAGTTGAATTTCGTGAACCAGATGGTCAATTAAGAATGGTGAGCATCATTGATGTGCTCAATGATGGACTCTCTTCCGTCTATACTTTTTACGACCCCGACTGTCCTAAAACTAGTTTTGGCACTTACAACGTCTTGTGGCAAATCGAACAAGCCAAACAACTCAATATTCCTTATGTCTATCTCGGTTATTGGATAGAGCATAGTGAAAAAATGGCTTATAAAACTAACTTCAAACCCATAGAAGCTTTGCGACGTGGCGAGTGGGAAGTGATTTAAATTTCAATCTTTTTTTACCCTACTATCTTTTTATTTGTACGAATACGCTACACTATTCGTACCTACATATAGCAGCATTGCAGAGTCTTGTAGGGACGATTAGCAAAGCGTAATCGTCCGAGATGTAATGCATTACATACATCACCATCTATTGCGTCCCACGATCTTTGTTTTAAGGAATTTTTCTCATAGCAGGGTAAAATAAGTCTTATCAGTTTATTTTGCTCGCACTGTGTCTGAAAAATTTCTCTACGCCCTAACGCGCCCGCTACTGTTCTCGCTTGATCCGGAAACTGCGCATAACCTGACTTTGCCCGCATTACAACGTGCTGCACAAGTGGGTTTGTTGCGTCATTACCCTAAGCCAGCTGACTCACCCGTCAAGGTAATGGGAATTACTTTTCCCAATGCTGTGGGCTTAGCTGCGGGCTTAGATAAAGACGGTGCTTATATTGATGGTCTTGCCGGACTGGGTTTTGGATTCATAGAAATCGGTACCGTGACACCACGCGCACAACCAGGTAATCCACTACCACGCATGTTTCGTTTGCCTCAAGCACAGGCTTTAATCAATCGCATGGGATTTAACAATCATGGTGTGGATGCGTTTGTAAAAAACGTACAAGCCTCACGTTTTTATCAAAACAAAGTAGGCATCTTGGGTCTAAACATTGGTAAGAATGCAGACACGCCTATGGAACGTGCCCTTGATGATTATGTGCACTGCTTAAAAAAAGTGTATCCCTATGCGACTTATGTGACAGTAAATATCTCATCCCCCAACACAAAAAATTTGCGTCAACTACAAGATGCCTCTGAACTCGATACACTACTCTCTGGATTGAAACGCACACAAGCAGAACTGACTGATCAACATCAACGTCATGTTCCTATTGCTTTAAAAATCGCACCCGATCTCGATGCAGAACAAATTAAAACGATTGCAGATGCACTGATTCGCCATCGTATAGAAGCTGTGATTGCGACTAACACTACTATTTCACGAACTGCAGTACAAGGCATGCAGCATGCAGAAGAAATGGGAGGCTTATCTGGCGCCCCTGTATTTGATGCATCGAATCATGTAATCGCTAGTCTCAAAAAAGAGTTAGGTAATGACATACCTATCATTGGTGTAGGTGGCATACTTTCCGGCGCAGATGCAAAAGCAAAAATAGCTGCAGGGGCAGCACTAGTTCAGTTGTACACTGGTTTGATTTATCGCGGACCAGCACTCATTAAGGAATGTGCTGCAGCGCTTGCTGCACACTGAAGGACAACAATAATCAGTGAGAGATGAAAATGGAAAAAATTTATTTAGGCAGTAGCGATCTAGAAGTATCCAAAATCTGTCTTGGCACCATGACCTTTGGTGAGCAAAATAATGAAGCACAAGGTCATGCACAACTTGATTATGCACTTGAGCGCGGCATTAATTTCTTTGATACCGCTGAAATGTATCCCGTCATGCCACGTGCAGAAACGACTGGCGCTACCGAACGCATTATTGGCACTTGGCTGAAAAAAACTGGCAAGCGTCAAGACGTGGTGTTGGCGACAAAAATTGCGGGCCCATCGAAAGCCATGACTTGGGTGCGCAATGGACAAAATAATTTTGATGAAAAAAATATACGTGAAGCAGTAGAAGGTAGTTTGCGTCGTTTACAAACAGACTATATCGATTTATATCAATTGCACTGGCCTAGTCGTAATGTACCTATCTTTGGACAATTATTTTTCAATCCTGATCAAGAACGTCCTGCGATCAGCATAGAAGAAACACTGGGCGTGTTGTATGACTTAATAGAGGAAGGCAAGATTCGTTATATCGGTGTCTCGAATGAAAGTGCATGGGGCATTTCAGAATATGTTTATCTTGCACAGACCGAAGAATTGCCACGTATTGTCTCTATACAAAATTGCTATCACCTCGCTAACCGTAGCTTTGAAAGTGGCTTAGATGAATCATGCTATCGCGAAGAAATCGGGCTCTTAGCTTACAGTCCACTCGCCTTCGGTCAATTAACAGGTAAATACATTAATGATCCAAAAGCAAAAGGTCGTTTAAGTATCTTCCCACCGAACTGGAGTCCACGTTATTTACGTCCACGTGTGATTGAGGCAACTAAGCGTTATATGGAATTAGCCCAAGCAAATAACATGACCGTGACTGAACTTTCACTAGCATGGTGTTATACACGTTGGTTTGTGGCTTCCACCATCATAGGTGCAACCAATTTAGATCAACTAAAAGCGAATATTGATGCTTATTCTATTAAGCTATCCGACGAAGTCGTCAAAGCAATCAATGCGATTCATGCTGAATTTACCAACCCTGGTCAGTAAATTTATTTTGTAAACCAGTTTTTAGTTATAAAAAATCGGGCTGCAGAGATGATCACTTCATCCATGCAGCCCGATTGTTTTAATAGTCTAAAAAATTAAAGCTGAAAGCATTACAGCCTAATTTTTTATCGATGTTTATTCAGCTCTCTAAACGTTTTACCTGCTGGTACCGGCATATCTCTATGCGCTGTCCATCCACCTGCCATTGGTAGTGTCGCAATCAAGCCTTTTTCATTACCCATAGCACGCATTAACCTAGTCGCAATTTGCGTCGCTATACGATACAGCTTAGGTCGTTTTGCTACAAAAGCCCAAATACCAAAAGCTACATACTCAAACACAGGACGCAAACCTTTTTTGAATTGTTTTTCTCTTAGCTTACGCAATAAATCTGGCAGAGGTATCTTCACCGGACACACTACATGACACTCACCACACAAGGTAGAGGCTTGCGGTAAATCCATCGCATTTTCCACACCCACATAAGAAGGTGTGAGCACGCTACCCATAGGCCCAGGATACACCCAACCGTAACTATGACCGCCAATTTTTTGATACACAGGGCAGTGATTCATACATGCACCACAACGTATGCAGCGCAGCATCTCCTCAAATTCTGTTCCTACTAAACTGGTACGACCTGCATCCACCAATACAAAATACATATGCTCAGGACCATCTTGCTCATCCTGTGCACGAGGACCGGTCAATAAAGAAAAATAATTAGAAATTGACTGACCTGTTGCAGAGCGGGGCAACAAACGCATGATGGTCGCTAAATCCGATAAAGTAGGTAATACTTTTTCTATTCCTGTCACTACCACATGCACCTTAGGTGGCATCACAGTGCACATACCTTCATTACCTTCGTTAGTCACAACGGCAACGGATCCTGATTCAGCAATAATAAAATTACCACCAGTGACACCCATATCAGCAGAAAGAAAATGCGTACGTAACACTTCGCGTGCTTCGCGTGTCATTTCTGGAATGTCAGTCAACAGAGGTTTCTTATGTATACGCGAAAATAATTCTGCAATCTCTTCTTTATCTTTATGTATGACTGGCGCAATGATATGAGATGGTGGCTCATTATCATTAATCTGCAATATATATTCACCTAAATCAGTTTCTATAGGCGTAATGCCGGCCGCCTCTAGTGCACTGTTTAAAGCCATTTCCTCCGACACCATGGATTTCGATTTAATGACTTTTTTGACTTCATGCTTACGCGCGATCTCTACCACTAAACGTGAAGCCTCTTCCGCTGTCTCTGCATACAACACCGTCGCACCACGACGTGTGGCTTCTTTTTCAAACGTACTTAACCACACATCGAGATTTTCAATAGCACGCATACGTCGATCAGCTGCTGCATCACGTGTCGCTTCAAAATCATCTAATTCAGCAATTGCGCTTGCACGACCTGTGACAAATTTAGTCGACAGCTTTTTTAAATTTTGCTGCAACCTGAGATCAGCTAGCTTATGACCTGCTCTGGCTTTAAAGTGCATCGATTGAATTTGCATCAAGCGTCTCCTGCTAAAACTTGAGCCACATGCAAGACGCGTGTGGTGTGATCGCCTGTACGACGCAGACGTCCTTCTATATTCAACATACAACCCAAATCACCTAACACCACTGCATCTGCATGGGTGTTGTGAATGTTTTCACATTTCTCATCGACGATAGCAGCAGAAATGTCGCCATACTTCACTGCAAAAGAACCACCAAAGCCACAGCAAGCACGTGCATCTTTCATTTCTGTTAGCTCTACACCAGTTCGTTGCGTCAATAATTCGCGCGGTTGTTGTTGTACACCCAATTCGCGTAAACCACAGCAAGAATCATGATAGGTAATTTTGCCTTTAAAACTATCAGGCTGAGCAGCCGGTAAATTCTTTAGCTTCACGACTGTAGATAGAAAGTCTGTGAGTTCATAAACACGCGGCTTGACTGCAGCAAAGCGCTGTAAGAGTTGTGGATGACCTGCTAAAGCATCTTCATAATGGGTTTTCACCA
>JAIXOW010000390.1 GCA_027486615.1 Oxalobacteraceae bacterium
ACTATACCAATTGCATTGCGCAGTGAGGTTTGACTCACTTGCCGAATATCTTGCTCATCAATTTTTATTGCGCCTGTGTTGACATCATAGAAGCGAAACAAGAGTCTAGCCAAGGTAGATTTACCTGAACCGCTGTGCCCTACTACCGCAGTGGTGGTACCTGCAGCAATCGTAAAATCTATATCAAATAAGATTTGTCGATTTTTTTCATAACTAAAGTCGACATGAGAAAAACTCACTTGTGCATTTTTTATATTTAGGGGTTTTGCTTCGTTAGAGTCAGCCACTTCACGATGTTGATCTAACAAGGTAAACATTTTTTCCATGTCCGCAAGGCTTTGCTTAATCTCGCGATACAAGACACCAAGAAAATTCAAAGGGATATATAGCTGTATCATGAAGGCATTGACTAACACTAAATCACCGAGTGTTAATTGCCCCGCAATTACACCAACTGTGGCTCGCCAGAGTATCAATGTGACTGCTGTAGCAATGATAAGGGACTGTCCTGTATTTAACAGTGTGAGCGAAGATTGTGAACGGACTGCGGCTGTTTCATAACGGCGCAATCCTTCATCATAGCGTTGTGCCTCATATTCTTCATTGCCAAAATATTTTACTGTTTCATAGTTCAGTAATGAATCCATCGCTTTAGTGCTGGCTTTGGAATCCAAGTCATTCATGGTGCGCCTAAAATGCGTGCGCCATTCTGTAATCATGACTGTGAAAATAATATAAACCACTAAGGCGATAACGGTGATCCCAAAGAACCAAATATCGTATTTGAGTGCAAGATAGGTCAACACTAAACCTATCTCCACTAGAGTCGGCAAGATACTAAATAAGGTATAGGAAACCAAAGATGAAATACCGCGCGTGCCACGCTCTATATCTCTGGTGACACCACCGGTTTGCCGATTTAAATGAAAGCGCAAAGAAAGTGCATGCAAATGTCGAAACACTTTGAGTGCAATGGTACGTACTGCGCGTTGTGTGACTTTTACAAAGAAAAATTCTCTTAGCTCTGTAAAAATTGTAGTTGATAAGCGTAATAAGCCATAAGCTAGTAATAGACCCATAGGCAAAATGAGTACGGAAGCAGGATGGTTGGGCGTGATGCTAAGACTATCCACTAATTCTTTGAGCACTAAAGGCACACCGACATTGGCAAGCTTGGCGCCTATCAGACAAGCTAAGGCAACCATCACGCGCCATTTATATGCCCAAAGATAAGGCGCCAGTGTTTTCAAAGTACCCCAGTCATTGCGGGTGGCTTGATTGGCAGGTGGCTGATGATGAGAACTAGCGTGATGTCGCATATGCCTACAATAATTCAAAACGAAAAGTGAATGAGATGGTTTATGCTTGGCGCATTCAGCGCTTAGCATGCCCTAAACAGTGATTGTAACGGTTATGGCTAATCCGGTTAGCTTAGAGCAGTGTAATGAAAATAGGAGTCAATATGAGTGACAGTGAGATTAATTTAAATAGCCTACCTGAGGGCATGCCTACTTTACGCGTGATGCCTATGCCCTCGGATGCCAACATTCATGGCGATGTGTTTGGCGGTTGGATTATGGCTCAGGTTGATATTGCAGGCGCTTTACCTGCAGTACGACGAGCAAACGGCAGAGTAGGAACAGTGGCGGTGAATTCTTTTGTTTTCAAACAGCCTGTATTTGTGGGTGATTTATTATCGTTTTATGCAAAGATTGTTAAAACCGGTAGAACCTCGATCACTGTCAATGTCGAGGTATATGCAGAGCGCAATCGCTTACAAGCCGATACAGTAAAAGTGACTGAAGCCACTCTTACTTACGTGGCAACCGATGAAGACCGACGCCCACGTGAACTACCTCCAATTACAAGCTGAATCAACAGCACCTGTTTGTTAGTTGATTTTTAATACAATCAATTAGGCTGGTACTTTTTCATCACGTAATTCACGTCGCAATATTTTACCGACATTAGTTTTTGGTAGTTCATTTCTAAACTCGATGTGTTTAGGGCGCTTATATCCTGTGAGCTGTTCATGACAATAGTCGCTTAACTGATCCGCAGTTAAAGAGGGATCACGTCGCACAACAAAGAGTTTGACTGCTTCACCAGTATGCTCATCTGGCACACCTACTACGGCACATTCCAACACGCCCGGGTGAGTTGCTACCACACCCTCTACTTCATTGGGATACACATTAAAGCCAGACACTAACACCATGTCTTTTTTTCTATCAACGATAGTGACATAACCAGTTGCATCCATAACGCCGATATCACCTGATTTAAAGTAACCATCTACAGTCATGACTTTGGCAGTTTCATCGGGCTTGTTCCAATAACCCATCATGACTTGTGGACCACGTATCGCAATTTCACCAACTTGTCCTAATGGTAGAGGATCACCACTATCATCCAAGATAGCGATCTCAGTGGAGGGAATTGGCAAACCTATGGTGCCCGAGAATTCTTGTGAGTTAGCTGGATTAGCTGTGGCGACCGGCGCTGTTTCTGAGAGACCGTAACCCTCGACGATGTTTCTACCAGTGACTTCACGCCAGCGATCATTGACTGCTTTTTGCACCGCCATACCACCGCCGTTTGATAGCTTCAAGCTAGAGAAATCTAATTTCGCGAAATCAGGATTATTCAATAAGCCGTTATACAGCGTATTCACAGCAGGGAACATATTGAATTTGTATTTACTCAATTCTTTTACTAGTCCAGGTATGTCACGTGGATTAGGTATGAGTATGTTCATGCCTCCAGTGCGCATACCCATCAAACAACATACTGTGAG
>JAIXOW010000292.1 GCA_027486615.1 Oxalobacteraceae bacterium
AAGAAATACCTTTGGTGAAAAACATAGTTATTTACTTGATGTCGGTAAGACTATGCCATGGGGACTCGCACTTAGCGCTAAAAAAATATTTCATGTCTCTCCTTTTTGTGCAGTGGAAGGTGGCTACCGTTTTCGCTTTATGTCTGCGCAACAGAAGATAAAACAGCAAGTCATTCACCGCGTTACTGCCAGGATTGATTATGAAGATGCTCAAGGACCACTTCTATTAACTAGCATATCAGGCAAAGTTCAGCCCATCACTGATGGTAAATTGCTGTTTGCTTTTTTACGTTATCCCTTGCTGACTTTTAGCGTGATTTTCCGTATCCACTGGCAAGCTGCAAAATTATTCATCAAGGGCGTTCCTTTTTTTAAAAAACCTTTACCGCCATCTAGCGAACTAAGCCGATGACAAAACCTCTATCTTCAACGCCTATGCGCGAAGTGCCCGCAAATGCGGATGCACTTTTAACTATACCGACACAAGCAAAATTAATTTTGCAATTGTTAAAAAAAATTAAACACGGATCTTTGCGTCTTGAATGTCCTGACCATAGCGTGCTGCACTTCGGTGACCACTCCACACCGGTTACCTTGCATCTAAAAAACTGGCAACCCTGTGTCGCAGCTGTTAAATCGGGAGATATCGGTTTTGCAGAATCTTATATACATGGTGATTGGACTACCGACGATCTACCCCGCTTATTAGAATTTTTTATTCATAATCGTCAAACAGTTGAAACCGCAATCTATGGCACATGGTGGGGCAGCCTTCTCTATCGCATTAAACATATTTTTAATCGCAACTCGCGCTCAGGTAGTCGTCGTAACATCCATGCACACTACGATATCGGTAATGATTTTTACCGATTATGGCTGGATCCCTCCATGACTTATTCCAGCGCTTTATTTAAAGAATCGCATTACACCTTAGAACAAGCACAACAAGCAAAATACACACGCATCTATGAGCAAATTGCAGCTACCGCTGACACTAAGATTTTAGAAATTGGTTGTGGCTGGGGTGGCTTTGCAGAATATGCGACTCGACAAGGCGCACACGTCACCGGACTCACTCTCTCCTCTGAACAACTAGCCTTTGCACGCAAACGATTAGCAGATGCTGACTTAGATCAACATGCTGATTTACGTTTACAAGATTATCGCGATACAGAAGGTGAATTTGATGCCATCGCTTCTATAGAAATGTTTGAAGCAGTTGGGGAAAATTATTGGGATAGTTATTTCTCTTGTGTTGCATCACGTTTAAAAACTGGTGGAAAAGCTTGCATACAGACCATCACCATTGCTGATGAATTATTTGAACGTTATCGCAAAGGTACTGACTTCATTCAACAATATATTTTCCCAGGTGGCATGCTGCCTTCACCCTCTGTATTTCGTGCTCATGCAGAAAAGCAGGGACTACATGTTATCGATGAATCTAGTTTTGGTTTGGACTATGCTCGTACCCTCTCACTGTGGGATCAAGCATTCCAAGAAAAGAAAGAACAAATCTACGCTTTAGGATTTGATGAACGCTTTAAGCATACTTGGGAGTTTTATTTAGCTTATTGCGAAGCGGGCTTTCGCGCTAAGAGTATTGATTTATTTCAATTTACTTTGCAAAAAAAATAGGATTATGAACGCGCTATGAAAACCATCACGATTATTGCTAGTGTTGTTTTGTGCGTCTTGCTTATGGCACGTAATGCTCAAGCTGTAACTGTGCCAGATTACATCAACACAGAAATCTCAGAAGCGCAGTTACAAGGACAAGGCTTATTGACTTGGTTTGGCTTAAAAATTTATTCAGCTAATTTATGGGTGAGTAAAAAAAACAGTTCAGCGCAAAATATACTGAATCAGCAATTTGCTCTTGAGCTGCACTATAAGCGCAAATTAGAAGGTGCTGAGATAGCAAAAGTTAGCATTGAAGAAATTAAACGACTAAACATAGGTACTGAGGCACAACAATCATCGTGGTTACGCAGTATGAAAGCGCTTTTTCCTAATGTAGAAAAAGGGTCGCGCTTAACTGGCATACATGCACCGGGCGAAGCCACACGGTTTTATAGAGACGGCAAATTCTTAGGCGAAATCACTGATCCACAATTTGGCACTGCATTTTTTTCTATTTGGCTAGATACAAATACCCGTGAGCCGGCACTTCGTCAGGCTTTGTTAGGATCGAAGTGAACTCCTTATCACGTACAGCCTTATTTACTTATGGTTTATTTGGACTACCACTGGCATTGGTTGCCTTGCCGATTTATGTCTTAGTACCTCAGCTGTATGCGGAAAATTTTGGTTTGTCCTTAACTGTCATTGGACTCACTCTACTCATAGCAAGAATTCTCGATGCTTTTGTTGATCTTCCATTAGGCTTGTGGATAGACAATAAAAAAACAAAGCTAGGCTATGCCTATTTTATTTTGCTCTCCTTACCATTTCTTTTAATTGGTTTCATTGCTCTTTTCCATCCACAAGTCTCAGATAAAACGTTCCTAGCAATATGGTTTTTTGTTAGCTTAGCCTTAGTTTATTTTGGCTTTAGTCTTGCTAGCATTGCTCATAATAGTTGGGGTGCTAGCCTCACTTGGCAACGCGGAGAACGTGCACGATTAACTGCAACGCGTGAAGGATGTGCTTTACTTGGCGTAATCTTAGCTGCTGCTATTCCTACTTTATTTGGCTTAGCGTGGTTATCTGTTTTATTTAGTGTCAGCTTGCTGGTTTGCGCATATGTATTATTACGTTACGCCCCTAAGGGACGTCACATCAACAGCAGTGAAACAACTGCATCTGTGTTTACGCCTCTACGTAATCGACAATTTCTTAGTTTGCTGAGTGTCTTTGCTGCGAATGGTATTGCAGCTGCTATCCCTGCTAGCTTATTTTTATTTTTTGTATCGGATAGGTTGCAATTAGCTTCCTATGCCGGTTTATTTTTAGTTCTCTATTTTCTTGCAGCTGCGTGTGGATTACCACTGTGGGCAAAACTAGCGCTTAAATTTGGAGAAGCACAGGCTTGGTTAGCTGCTATGGCCTTAGCTCTGCTCGCATTTATTTGGGCAGCTAACTTAGCACCCGGCTCTCTGATTGGCTTTGGCTTTGTTTGTATCGCATCAGGCGTAGCCTTGGGTGCTGATCTTGCACTTCCACCCGCTTTACTCGCCGCAGTGATTGGTGCAGCAGGACATGACGGACATAGAGAAGCGAGTTATTTTGGTATTTGGAGTTGGACTACCAAAATGAATTTAGCTTTAGCAGCAGGCATCTCTCTACCTCTACTCGAATATTTAGGTTACACCCCAGGACAAAGCACTACAGCATCCTCAAGTGCACTCGTGATTGCCTATGTTTGGCTACCTTGTTTATTGAAATGTTTAGCCATGTTTTTACTATGGCGTGCCCCACTCAAAAATTTATAAATTGTCCATGTCTAGTTATCTTATTTATTGAAATACTTGACTATTTTTTATTGCGATCTCGAACTAAGAATTTATAACCCTGAAAGGTTAAGACCATGTTACTAAGAAAATTTTTAGTTATACTGATGATGAGTAGCCTTAGCCTGTTATTCGGTTGCGGCACCACAGTGACACCAAATGATTATGCATCTGAAAAACCAGTCTTAGATTTACAAAATTATTTCAATGGCACCATCGATGCATGGGGCATGTTTCAAGATCGATCAGGCAAAGTAGTGAAGCGCTTTACTGTGGTGATGCGTTGCACTTGGCAAGGCGATGTAGGCACACTAGATGAAGATTTCACTTACTCGGATGGCAAAAAACAAAAACGTGTTTGGACTTTGAAAAAAGTTGGTCCAAATCGTTATATAGGCAGTGCCTCTGATGTAGTAGGTGAAGCCGTCGGCGTTGTCAGTGGCAATGCCTTACGTTGGCAATATGTCTTAGCCTTACCTGTCGACGATCAAGTCTACAACGTGAATTTTGAAGACTGGATGTTCCAGATGGATGACAAAGTAATGCTCAATCGTGCAGTGATGAGTAAATTTGGTATTCGTTTAGGTGAAGTCACACTTTCATTCACTAAGCGAGTTGAGTAATGCCAGCATTCTTAATAGGTGTATTTTTTAGTCTCGCAGCCTCAGTCGTCTTTATCGATAAGGCGACGTATGAATCCTAAAATTAGTTCATGGAAGAATAAACGTGTCTGGATTATTGGCGCTTCTTCTGGCATAGGCGCAGCACTTGCACAACAACTCCTTCTTCAAGGTGCGCGTGTTGCACTCTCTGCTAGAAATCAATCAGCCTTAGCTGAACTAGCCAAACAAGCGCAGCTAGCTCACCCTTCTAATGCAGCACTCGTCTTACCGTTAGATGTAAAGCAAGCTGATCAAGTGCAACTCGCTTTCACACAAATCATGCATGAATGGCAGGGCATAGATTTAGTATGTGTGGTGGCGGGTGTTTACAATGAAATGCGTGCTGACACTTTTGATCTTACGATAGCCAATGCGTTAATTGACGTCAATTTACGCGGTGTGTTGAATTGTCTTGCAGCGACACTACCTACTTTGCTCACGCAAAAAAATGGTGGTATCGGTATCGTTTCTTCGGTTGCTGGATTGAGTGGTCTTCCAAAAGCACTCATCTATGGGCCTACTAAAGCAGCACTAATTAATTTATGCGAGTCACTCTATATTGATATGCACCCCAGAGGCAATGCAGTGTATTTAATTAATCCTGGTTTTGTCGCCACCTCTGCTACTGCGAATAATGACTTTACTATGCCTGCACTGATTACCGCAGAAGAAGCTGCTAAAAAAATTATGCTCGGCATGGAGCAAGGTGATTTTCATATTCATTTTCCTAAACGCTTTACTAACTGGCTAAGGCTAGCGCGTTTATTGCCTTATGCATGGTATTTCAAACTCATCCGTAAGGTGACGGGTTTATGAACACCTCCCACAACTTAGAAAAGCTCATTCATTTTTTTGAATCTATTAGCCAAGAAAATATTGGCGATATAAAACAGATTTATACAGAAGACGTATTTTTCAAAGATCCCTTTAATGAAGTCAATGGCATTCAGCATGTGATTGCCATTTTCGATCATATGTTTCATCAACTTGATCGGCCACGATTTGTGGTGACGACACATGTGAGTCAAGGTGATCAAGCATTTTTAACTTGGGATTTCTTATTTAAGATGAAGCGCTTTAACCGTAATGAGCAATGTATACGTGGCGCTAGTCATATACGTTTTGCTGCTGATGGTCGCGTCTGTTATCACCGTGATTACTGGGATGTAGCAGAAGAGCTGTATGAAAAACTACCCTTAATCGGTAGTGTCATGCGCGGATTGAAAAAAATGGCAAACAACTAATTTCGAAGAATCTATTTCGAAAAATTTAATCGGTTTTTTTTCTTGCTGTTGCTGTTGTTTTCTTTGTGCTGCTCGCGGTCTTGCTACTTGCTTTTTTAGTGGCACTACTCGTTTTTGATTTAGTAGTTTTTGCTGCCGCTGTTTTACGTGCTACCGGTGTTTCTGTCACAGGTGACATGGCATTCCCCACCGCTTGAGAAAACTGATCTTGCACCACACTCCACCATGCAGCAGGATTCGAGAATTGCGCCGCCATATTATTTGTATCTTCTGTCTGTTCCCCTTGAGGTGGCTTTACTGATTCTGGCTCCGGTTCTGCAGCAGCGGTAGCTTTTGGGTATGCATACTGAGCAAACGGTGATTGAAATTCTTGTTTTTCAGGCTCCGCTTCGGGCGTCATCGATTTCATGGTTTGCGCAAAATTATCACCCATGGTTTGTAAGGTCGAGAGCGTAGCGCTTTGCATTTCTAACGCCTGTATTGAGCTACGTAACATATTCATATTTAACTGCAACCATGACTCGACTGCTTTCAAATCCGTGATTTGTTTATTGATTTCTTCTGGCGACAGGGATGGCATCGTCATGCCTGGTACTTTCATCGCACCCCACATATTGCGCACAAATTCCATTGTGTCGTTCATAGCATTCATGCCAGGTATCTCATTATTGCCAGATTGTGTAGACATGTACTTCCCCAAAAAAAGACGCTATCAATATCTGATCAAAACGCAGCGATGTTAAAAGCCTGTTTTATTCCTAAGGCTATAGCGTAGCAGATCAGGTCAGACTGGCAAATAAAGCATCATAAAGCCAGTATAGCCACAAGAAACAAATTTGCTTACTTTCATTTACAGTTCATATTTCAAACATATTATTGATCGCATTACACTTATGCTATGCCCGCTCAAATAGCCACTCCTTTTAGTTTTCCCGCTTTACGCCTGAGTTGGGCAACTTTGGCTATTCTTTTTATAACGCTACTTTTACACTTTCTCCTGCTGCAATGGGCAGAAGATGAATTAAAACTCGCTTTATCTATTCCATCAGATGCAGCCTTACTTGATCTAGAATTAGAGCCCACTACGAGTGTGAGATTACTACGCGCACCAGCTTCACAACGTGCACAAAAAAAATCCCCAGTTAAAACTGATCCCACTCCAACCACACCAGAACCGCCAGCAGCGACTAATCCTGCAGAATCAACAGCCAGCACTGATGCGGCTGATACAGCAAACGCTACTGCAAACGCCACACCAGCTGAAGCTTCAAATGAAACTAGCTCTACAGCCGCTGCTGCCGCTACTACCGCAACTGAGTCCGGACCAGTTACGACGGACCCAACCAAGCCAGAAGCAGCGACAGAAAGCGCAACAGCGAGTGCTGTGCCACAAGCGCAAGAACAAACTGCGCCAATAGCAGCGTCAAGTATTTTTACCAAAGTGAGTTTGCCTCCCCCTGCCCAACTAAACTACACCGTATTAGCGGCGCGCGATGGACGTAAGGTAGAAGGACGCGGCACTATTAATTGGCAACCAAATGGTGACCAATATTCGATTTCTGGTGATGCCGGTATTATTTTTTTAACCGTACTCAATTATAAAAGTAGTGGTAGCGTTGATTTGTCTGGCATCACACCAGAACTTTATGTAGAAAAAAGATTCGGCAAATCAGAGACTAATACGCATTTTCATCGTGAACGTAAAACTATTAGCTTTTCTGCTTCTACCAATAGCTATCCGACTTCTGGTGGTGAACAAGATCGTGCTAGTGTGATTTGGCAAATTGCTGCTATGGGGCGAGGTGATAGTGATAAATTCACGCCTGGCTTGAATTTCGGTATGCTGATCGCTGGTACACGCACTGCAGCTGTCTGGCGTGTCGTCGTGAATCGAAAACAATCGATACGTCTTACAAATGAAACGGTAGATGCATGGCATTTAACTATCATGCCAGTTGAACAGACTCAGGAATTGCAATTTGAATTATGGTTAGCCCCAGAAAAAGAATGGTATCCCGTGAAGCTTGTTTATTCAGATAAAAAAAGCGGATATTTAGAATTATTATTAAATAAACTTGAACAAAAGCTGTCAACTGCACGTTGATTTTTTCTCTTATTTTATGAGTATTGAATGAATTCCCATCACCGTTTTTCATATTATACAAAGTCAGTATGTTTTTTTGCTGTGGCATCGTGCTTTTTTCTTCAGGCGTTTGCAGTAGAGAATAAAACTAAAATTCATCATCCACCTTCAGCAAAATTATTTTATTTTATTAAGGCTGATATCAAAGGCTTAAATATTGAAGGATCGGGCTTAATAGATTGGGATAAGAGTATAGAAAAATACTCCATCAATTCAGAAACACGCACGCCACTGACTGGCATCCTAATTGCTGAAAAAAGCGAAGGCTTGATTGAATCGACTGGCTTATCGCCTGAAATTTTTTCTATTAAACGTTTTCGTAAAGAGTTGAATACCACTCGCTTAGATAGAAAAAATCGTCAGATTCATTATCAAGGTAATGCAACACCGTCATCTTTAGAAGGTAATGAACAAGATAGATTGAGTGTTGTATGGCAGTTACTAAGCTTAGCGCGTACTACCCCTACTAAATTTTCTGTAGGTTCAAAACATAAATTATTAGTGGTAGGGTCGCACGATATTGACGCTTGGATATTTGAAGTTAAAAAAAGTCAACGCATACAAATAGGTTTGGGTGAAGTCGATGCTATATCCATTAATCGTCTAGCCTCAGAAAATCCTGATGCACCAAGTATGGAAATTTGGCTTGCTCCCTCATTAGATTGGTATCCTGTGAAAATTAGGATCTCAGAAAAAAATGGGGACTATGTAGAGCAGTCATTAGAAAAAATAGAAAAGAAATGAATAACTCAGCACTCGTTTTATTTTCAGGTGGTCAAGACTCAACTACCTGCCTTGCGTGGGCACTCAACCGCTATGATCATGTTGAAACCCTAGGCTTTGATTACGGACAGCGTCATGCAATCGAATTGACCATGCGTCCACAATTATTAGATAGCCTACGTGCTATGCGCCCAGATTGGAAAAGTAAATTAGGCCAAGATCATGTGTTAGATCTTTCACTTCTTGCCGCTATCTCTGATACCGCACTCACAAGTGAGGTTGCAATCACTATGCAAGAGAATGGCTTACCGAATACCTTTGTCCCTGGTCGCAATTTATTATTTCTCACAAGCGCAGCTGCTTTAGCTTTTCGTCGTGGCATTAGTGATTTAGTAGGCGGCATGTGTGAAACAGATTACTCAGGCTATCCCGATTGTCGCGATGAAACCTTAAAGTCTTTACAGCAAGCCATCAATTTAGGTATGGCTAGCAAACTCACTATACAAACACCACTGATGTGGTTAAATAAAGCGCAGAGCTGGCAATTAGCTGCAACGCTAGGCGGAGAGGAATTAGTCGAATTAATTCGTACCGAATCACACACTTGCTATCTGGGTGAACGTGGCGTTTTACATGCGTGGGGACATGGCTGCGGCGCTTGCCCCGCGTGCGAGTTACGTGCACGCGGTTATGCCGAGTATTTGGCTACACAATAATAATTTAACTACACATTAACAGCGCTTTAACTTCATCTAAGCAGCATGCTTACCTTGATCATCGCTAGCAAATTTTTGTAGCGATAAGCTTGCTAGTAAATCACTTTCTTTTTGTTTTGCTGCACGTAGATGTCTTTCTTTCACATGACCATAGCCACGTATGTCTTCTGGAATACTTGCAATAGCAATCAGTTGTTCGTAATTATTCGCATTCAATTTAGGCAGTAAAGACAATAGCTGTTCTTTATATTGCTGTATTAATGCACGCTCAGATCGTCGTTCTTCAGTATAGCCAAACGGATCAAGGAAGCTGCCACGTAAAAATCGTAAGCTAGCTAATACAGGAAACACTTTTCCTACCCATGAACCGAATTCACGTTTAATTAAATGTCCTTGTGCATCATGCTTAGAGAATAAGGGGGGCGCTAAATGATATTTAATCGCATAATCACCCTCAAACATCCCAGCAATTTTCGCCTTAAACTGACCATTGCTATGCAGTCGCGCCACTTCATATTCATCTTTGTAAGCCATGAGCTTAAATAAATATTTTGCGACTGCAGTCGTTAGCTTTAATCCTGAATTACCTTCGTTCAGCTTTGCTTCTACTGCTTTCACCTGATTAATAAAGTCTACATAGCTTTTTGCATAAGCTTGATTTTGATAAGCACGTAAAAATGTACTACGCTGTGCTACTAATTCATCCAAGCTAGGTGTGCGTTTAAATGTAATTACTTGTCCTGGTGCGATCACACTTAATTCTTTTTCTACAGCAGATAAGTCATGCGCTGCTAAACGTCCCCAAGCAAATGATTGTTGATTGAATTCTATAGACACACCATTTAATGCGATCGATTGCAGAATCGCAGACTCTAATAAAGGCACCCACCCCTGCTGCCATGCATAGCCTAGCATAAACATATTAGTAGCAATTGCATCGCCCATAAGTGCGGTTGCAATTTTCCCTGCATCTATCGCTGCAACTGCATCAGCACCACATGCTGCACGAATTTTTTCTACTGCTCCTGCATCGGGATATTTCCAATCTGGGTTTTTCACAAAAGCTGCAGTTGGCGCTAATGTGGAATTCAATGCGGCATGGGTACGTTGAGTTCCCATGCGCGATATTGCGTCTTTACTTGCTGCGACAATGACATCACAACCTATGACGAGATCTGCTGCGCCAGTACCAACGCGTGTCGCATGTATCTGTTCAGGCGCATCAGCTAATCGCACATGCGACATCACTGGGCCACCTTTTTGCGCTAAGCCACTCATATCTAATACAGTACAAGCTTTGCCTTCCACGTGCGCTGCCATCGCCAAGATTTGACCTACAGTGACCACACCTGTACCACCTATGCCTGTAACGAGAACACCATACGGTTGCGCCGTAGATGGTAATTGCGGTGTAGGTAGAACGGCTGCACGTTCTAGTGCTGATATTTTTTTACCAGTTACATCTGCTAGCGATGCTTTCTTCGGTTTACGAAGCTGACCACCTTCTACAGTGACAAAGCTAGGACAAAAGCCAGTGACACAAGAAAAATCTTTATTACAGCTGGACTGATTAATTTCACGCTTACGTCCAAAATCTGTTTCCAGTGGCTCGATAGATAAACAATTCGATTGCACACCACAATCACCACAACCTTCACATACAGCTTCATTAATCACTGTGCGTTTAGCGGGATCAGGATAAGCATTGCGTTTACGACGACGTCTCTTTTCAGAAGCACAGGTCTGATCGTAAATCATAGCGGATACACCTTTTACTTCACGCAGTTCCCGCTGTACTGCATCGAGCTCACTACGATGCCGTATCGTGACTCCGGGTGCCCAATTAGTTTCAACTGGATATTTATCTGGCTCATCCGTCACGACGACAATAGGATGTACACCTTCTGCTGCAATTTGACGTGAGATGGTGGCAGGATCTAAAGGACCATCATGATGCTGACCACCTGTCATGGCGACTGCATCATTAAATAAAATTTTATAGGTCATATTGACCTTAGCGGATGCAGCAGCACGAATAGCTAATAGGCCTGAATGAAAATAAGTACCATCACCAATGTTGGCAAAGACATGCTGTTCAGACGTGAATGGTGCTTGCCCTATCCATGTCGTTCCTTCTGCTCCCATATGGGTAAAGGTAGCAGTGGATCTATCCATCCACAATGCCATGTAATGACAGCCTATGCCTGCTAAGGCACGACTACCTTCTGGGACTTTGGTGGAAGTATTATGTGGGCAGCCCGAACAAAAATGAGGAATCCTATCGGTTTGTGTGTCAGGTTTGCTAGTGACTTTTAATACGGACTCACGCGCCTCAAGAAATGCAATACGTTCATTGACACGTTTTTCTATAGGATGACCAACATAATATTTTGCGATACGCGCTGCAATAGCTCGCGCGATTTGAGTAGGATTAAGTTCATACGTTGCAGGCAATAACCAATCGCCATGACCTTCACGCCGACTATTACTCCACTCACCCGTATCATCAAATTTTCCAACTACACGAGGACGTACATCATCACGCCAGTTATATAACTCTTCTTTTAATTGATATTCGAGTAGCTGACGTTTTTCTTCTACCACCAATACTTCTTCTAAGCCTTGTGCAAACTCGCGTACTCCTGTTGCTTCTAAAGGCCACGTCATGCCCACTTTATATAAGCGCAGACCTATGTCACGCGCCACAGTTTCATCTATGCCTAAATCTTCTAAGGCTTGGCGTGTATCGAGATAAGATTTACCTGCTGTGAGTATGCCAAAACGTGCTTGTGGACTATCCCAAATTAATTTATCAATTTTATTGGCGCGAACATAAGCCAATGCTGCATACCATTTATGATTAACCAGTCGCTGTTCTTGATCCAATACGGCATCAGGCCAACGTATATTTAATCCACCTTCTGGCATTGCAAAATCATCGGGCAATATAATTTTTACGCGCTCAGGATCAATATCAACGGTAGCACCTGATTCCACAATATCGGTGACGCATTTCAATGCTACCCATAAGCCGGTATAACGACTCATAGCCCAACCATGTAATCCGTAATCTAGATATTCTTGTACCGAAGATGGATAGAAAACTGGTATGCCACAAGCTTTGAGTATGTGTTCACTTTGATGCGCATTGGTAGATGATTTAGCTGCATGATCATCACCCGCTAATACCAACACACCACCATACGGTGCTGTACCTGCGCCATTTGCATGTTTGAATACATCACCTGATCGATCTACACCAGGGCCTTTACCGTACCAAATAGAAAACACTCCATCGTACTGTGCGCCCGGAAACAGATTTACTTGCTGTGTGCCCCATACACTGGTGGCAGCTAAATCTTCATTCACACCAGCTAGAAACCTCACATGATGGGCATCGAGATATTTTTTTGCCTTCATCGCTGTCTGATCCACACTACCTAAAGGTGAACCACGATAACCAGTGATAAAGCCTGCTGTATTTAAGCCAGCAGCCATATCACGCTGTCTTTGCAGCATAGGCAAACGGATTAATGCCTGTGTTCCAGTCAAAAACACACGCCCATGATTTAAGGTGTATTTATCGTCGAGAGAAATCGCATCTGCAAGTTGATCTTGCTGTTTCTCCATAGGTGCGTTCATGACCGTCCTCGTATTAGGTTGCTAGCTAATTGCAGTATAGGCAAGGGATGCGATCCCGACAAATCAAAAATATTCATGCATCGGTAGGCAGAATTGTAGTCCATGGACGGGAAATCTTCTTATATCAACAATTACTCTGACAGGTCATTTTCTAGCCGGATTATGCAATTTTTAGTATTCGCAGGCTTTTGTCGCACGATAAATATGTGGTTTTGAATAAATTAGCTTTATTTATGCCCATACCCTGTTTTATCTCACATAAGGACTTGAAAGATGGCGATAAGGTGACTGGCTCTCAGATTAGGTTACGACGCAATAGAAACACTATTTGCAACAAGATGTAATACGAACAACGTGCCATTCCCTATTCAGCAAATAATATTCTTGTGTGATTAAACTTTTTATTCAAAGGTCATTATGAAAATGCATCAATTAGTCTTACTCACTAGCTTAGCCTTTACTAGTTTTGCTTATGCTAATCATCATGAAGGCCATAACAAGCGCGATGGTCATATGCATGATGGTGGCATGCATCCTATGTTTAATCAGTTTGACAAAGATAAAGATGGAAAAATCAGTCAAGCAGAACATAAAGAGGGAAGCGATAAATTATTCTTAGAAATTGATACGAATAAAGATGGTTTTATTTCTAAAGATGAAATGCAAGCACGCTATAAAACTATGCATGAGAATTATCAAGGTGCTATACAAGAACGTTGGAAGCTGGCAGATAAAGATGGTGACGGCTTACTGAGTAAAGCTGAAGCAGAAAGTGGTGACATGCCGCGTCTAGTGCGTGACTTTGAGAAACTCGATAAAAATAAAGATGGAAAATTAAGTCATGAAGAAACAGAAGCACGCATGAAGAAAAAGCATCGTTCACATTAAGCTTTATAACATGCAGGATTGGGTATAGTGGATCCGATATTTTTGCTCGGATCCTTTTTTATTTATGCGCTTTAATGTGAAAGTTTTTGTTGTAGAACTTTTTCAATTGCGGCTATTCGTTCATTGTGTATAGCATTAGCAATCTGCTCAGCGGCATTGCCAGCAACACGAGCCGAAACTGCTGCTGCGATAGTGCCGGCTGGTACAGACTGCGCGGCAACAAGAGCTAAACGAATAAATTCAGCCTGATCTTCAGCTGAACTTGGCGATACTATTTGCACAGCATTTTGATGCTGCATCGCGATTAATAATTCTGCAAATCGCTCTGGCCTACGAAATGCATCGCAACGCTCAAATAATTTTAGGAGCAACTCTGCTGAAAAGTTATTTGCATGACGTAGATTATTTGCTTCTCTTGCAAACATAATTGCCACATCACGCACTTCATTTTGTATTTTCAGTCGCGCACAAGCTGCTTCAACAAATGTTGTATTCAATGACGACAGCTTAGTTGAGGTCGAGGCTACATCACTATGCTCATTCAGCTTTGCCGCATCACATAGCAAGACCGCAAAACGAATAACAAGACTCGCATTATGCTTAGCAGCCTCATCCACTACTTGTAGTGCTATTGAATAGCAATTTTTATCAGACTCAGAAGAGCTAGTATGCAGCACTGTATCCAGTGCTGCTAACTCAGGTAAAATTTTTTGTAAGGCGCCACATTCCTGTAAGACCTGAAATAATCGCGAAGGTTTTTTCTCCATTAAGCCGCGTGATAATTCTTGCCATACGCGTTCAGGAACCAATGCATCCACTTCACCTGCTTGCACCATAGTCTGCATGAGCTGCATAGTTTCACTAGCAATGGTGAAATCAGGAAAGCGTGCAGCAAACCGTGCTAATCGCAATATCCGAACTGGATCTTCAGCAAAGGCACTTGATACATGCCGAAAGATTTTATTTTGTATGTCCGCTTGGCCGCCATAGGGATCAATCAAATTGCCTTGCTTATCCATTGCAATCGCATTGATAGTTAAATCTCGGCGCATTAAATCTTGCTCTAACGTGACATCTGCAGCAGCATGAAAAGTAAAGCCAGCATACCCAGGCGCAGTTTTACGCTCAGTACGTGCTAATGCATATTCTTCGTGTGTATCGGGATGAAGAAAGACAGGGAAATCTTTTCCGACTGGTTGATAGCCTAAGGCTCGCAGTTGCTCTGGGTCTGCACCCACCACTACATAATCGCGATCTTTAACTGGCAGACCAAGTAAAGCATCACGCACCGCGCCACCTACGGTATAAATTGCAAATGGCTGTGGCATTTTTTTAGTCACGCGCTAAATAATGTGGCGCTACTGCTTCAAGTGGCGTGGCTTTCCAGTCGGGTGGTAACTGACTACGAGGACCTGCAACATTATCGACTTGCATAGAGTCGACATTATCTCGACTCATGAGTGGTCCACCCGGCATAAACTCTAGCATCCATGCCTGTAGCTTCGCTAAAAAATGCGGCAAGCCTATTAATGGTCGCTCATGTCCACTATACATACCAGCAAGTTTGATTAGCTCTCGCAAGGTATACACACTTGGACCAACTAGATCAAAGGTTTTTCCATAGGTTTGCTGATTATCTATTACCGACACAAATGCTTGCGCCACATCTTTTACATACACTGGTTGAAATTTCGCGTCTGCTCCACCTAGCGCTAAGACAGGCATAAATTTTTGTAACTTCGCGAATAAGTTTAAAAATTTATCTTCTTCACCAAAGACGACTGAAGGGCGCATGATGGTGACATCTAGAAACGGTGCTTCTAATATGATTTTTTCCGCAGCAGCTTTAGAACGCAAATACATAGAAGGGGCATTTAATCCGACTCCGAGTGCGCTCATATGCACACATCGTCTTACATTCTGTGTACGACAAGAGCGCACTAATTTACGTGTTAACTCTACATGTGCGCGCTCAAAATCTCTTCCCCATTTGCTTCCTGCACGACTCTGCTGTGAATGTAAAACGCCAACTAAATTAATGACGGCATCAGCACGCTGCACTAAGGAAGATAATGTTGCATCATCCATAATGTCTGCTTCTACGATTTGCACTGTCGGTAAAACAAGCAAATGACGCGCTCTATCGTAGCGTCGAGTCGGTACGATGACATGTCGTCCTGTTGCTGCTAATTGTGCTGCGATGTGGCTACCAATAAAACCGCTGCCACCTAACAGCAAAATAGATTCATGTCGCATAGTCAGTCTACAAGGTTAATTCAGTTAAGGAAGGTCGCCCAATTCAGGCAAATTTGCATCACCCGGCATCACAAAACCTAATCGTGCTTTGAGTGATTGTGGTTTATTTTCAAATAAAGCAGCATACCAAGTTGCATTGGCTAATACGTTTTTCACATAAGTGCGTGTTTCTGAAAAAGGGATAGTTTCAGCAAATATAGCGCCTTCTATTTGCCTCTCCAATGAAGAACGCCATAACCTAGGGCGTCCAGGCCCAGCATTGTATGCTGCCGTTGCTAGTGTTTGTGAGCCACCTAAATTCGTTAACACCATATTGAGATACTGTGTACCTAAGGTAATATTAGTATGCGTATCATTTAAATTATTTAAAGTAAAACCCGTCATACCAATTTTACGCGCTACATATTTTGCAGTCGCTGGCATAATTTGCATTAAGCCTGAAGCACCCACGTGAGAACGAGCAGATTTAATAAAGCGCGATTCTTGACGTATCAAACCATAGACCCATGCTTTATCTAAACCTATAGGTTGGATTGCGGTATGCATAATGTCATCATGGGGCGAAGGAAAGCGATGCGAAAAATCTAACTCCACTCTAGCGCGATCCGCGGTTGTCACCATTCTATCTAGCACATTACTTTGACGCGCAAATTCTGCAGCAGCTAACAACTGCCGTTCATTCATACGACGTAATTGCCAATTCCATTCGCGATTGCCTTCAAATCGCAAACCTAATTCGAAAAAGCGAAATGCATGTTGAAAGCCTGTGTTGTTTGATGCCTCTGCTAATTCTTCCGGTTTAGGTGCAATTGGCTTATCCGACACCATAGCTTTTTGCCCCAATTCTTCATTTGCAAGTAAGCCATAAAAATTTGAAAGGCTCGCTATGCTTTGAAAATGTTTTTGCGCTTCTTCATTGCGCCCCTGTGCTTTATCAGCTCGCCCGTGCCAATACACCCAAGTGGAATCTTTTTGTAATTCAGGTGGCATGCTACTAATGGCTTTACTCACCATACTCCAGTCACCTGCACGCAATGCCGCACGTACACGCCACTGATAAGCATCTTGCGATAATTGCACTCCCCAAGTTCTGCGCCAATAACTAGCTGCATCGCGCGAGAGTTGTAGTGAGGCTTGTAATGCAATTTGTGCCCAAGCAAGCGACTGTTCTTCTTCACTTAATTTATTCAGCACTTTATTTAAAGCTTTTACAGATTTCGCTGAATCATTCCGCGCTACCCGTCCTAAAGCGATAATAAATAATTCATGTGAAGCGCGTGGCGCAACAATGCCCCGATCAATGACTGGGCCAGGCTTATCAATCGCCATCGCCAATTGTTTTTCAGTTGCATCGGTAACGTCCGCTAAGCGACGTGCCAAACTGATTTGGCCATATTCAGCTGCTAGCCTTATCTGATGCCAGACATCATCTGCTTTGAAGTATTTTTCTTTATAGAGATTGATAATCAAATCTGCACAAGCCACGCCATATTGATTTGGCTGTAATAACAATTCGCGCGCTTGTTTGGCTACGTTCTCATGTTTATTTACTCGCGACAGCAAGGCATAGCATTTAACTTGTGTGTCGTCATTCAGAGTAAACAGTGGATATTGCTCATCAAAGGTACGCCAAATACGCGCATGCCCCAATAGTAATAACCAATCATTTCGCAACCTATCAGCAATCGCAGTGCCTGCGTATTTATCCATAAAGGCGCGTATCTCACCTTCTGGCGCTGAAATTAATCGTGGATAGAGTCGGTAGTATTCAACATAGGAAGCGATAGGGTAGTTGGCTAGCCTATCTGCTATTCTTCCTGATTGTGCAATTTCACCGCGCAAAGAGGCATCGCGTAGCATTAAAAAATCTGTATCGGCTGGTGTTAGCGCTAGTTCATTGCGCGCGGCATAGACTGGCGCAGAAAATAAGGCCATACCACTTAGCAGTTCAAGTGCAAGGACTAGGAAACAAACAATTTTTTTCATTAGTGCTATGTCAAATTTCAGAATAATCATAGAGTGTTTAGAATAGCATGTCATACCTAATTAATTAGGTTGAATTAACCATTATTAAGTTATGCAAGCTGACCTCGACAAATCCGCATTACGTAGATCGCTGATCGTGGCACGAAAGGCTTTATCTGCTGAAGATAAAATCCAGTCTGATCGTCGCATCATGGCTGCATTAGAAGTATTTTTGTCAACACAAACAATACAGGTACTAGGCGTTTATTTACCTCTGTCAGGCGAGCCTGATCTTAGACCGTTGTATGAAGCATTACGTAAGCAGAATGTTCACATCGCTCTACCAGTAGTGTTAGAAAAAAATCAAGCTCTACACTATGCGCTTTGGCACCCTGGCGATACACTCATGAAAGATGCAAGTGGCACACTAGCGCCTGCTGCTCGCGAAGGATTTGTTCAACCTGAATTAATTTTAGCTCCATGTGTAGGCTTTACAGAATCGCGCTATCGCTTGGGCTATGGCGGTGGTTATTTTGATCGCACCTTAGCGCAAGCACAACAAATTCTTGCGCTTGGTATTGCCTATTCATTTACCTGTGTAGATTTTGCAGTATCAAATCACGATATTGCACTCAACTGGATACTCACAGAAGAAAAATTAATTTGATTGTGCAAGACCTAAGCGCTGCAAAATTGCCATCGTAGGTGCAGCTTGATTCAAAGAATAGAAATGCAAGCCTGGTGCCCCACCTTTGAGTAACTGATCACACAAAGCTGCAACCACATCCAAACCAAAGGCTCGTATCGATTCTGTATCATCACCAAAGCTAGCGAGTTTTAATTTAACCCAACGCGGTATCTCTGCTCCACACATTTCAGAAAACCGCATTAGCTGTGTGTAATTCGTAATCGGCATAATGCCGGCTACGATAGGTACATCCACTCCAAGCTTGCGTGTCTCATCAACAAATCGAAAATAAGCATCGGTATTATAAAAATACTGTGTGATAGCAGAATTCGCGCCTGCCTTTATTTTGCGTACAAAATTTTTCAAATCATCTTGCGGCGATTTTGCTTGTGGGTGCATTTCAGGATAAGCCGCCGCTTCTATATGAAACCAATCGCCGGTTTCAGCGCGTATGAATTCAATTAGCTCATTAGCATAGCTAAACTGGCCTGAAGAAAATCCACCTGCGCCAAAACCACTAGGTAAGTCACCACGTAGGGCGACTAATTGTTTAATACCATGTGATTTATATTCTATGATTAAGTCACGTAACTCTTCACGCGTCCGCCCGATGCAAGATAAATGCGGTGCAGCTTGCATGCCCTCAGCGCGAATTTCCAATACAGTGTCACGTGTACCAGATTGCGTAGAACCACCCGCACCAAAAGTGACAGAGAAATAAGCAGGATGTAACGCTGCTAGTTTCTGTCTGACGACGCGTAATTTATCTGCACCTTCAGCTGTTTTAGGCGGGAAAAATTCAACACTAAATAATTGTTCTTGCATTTATTTTCTTATGAAAATTGCTGACAACAGCCATGAAATCACACTGTAAAGCAGTGCACCCAATACTGCCGAATAAAAGCCTGCCACCTGAAATCCTTGCACAAGATCAGAGGCAGCCCAAAACATTAGACCATTAACCACTAGTATAAATAAACCTAGTGTGAGAACTGTGACAGGGAAAGTTAAAAATATCAGTATCGGTCGAATCAGCGTATTGATTAACCCAAGTACTAATGCTGCAACCAATGCTGTAGTAAAGCTATCGATTTGCACTGATTTTAAGATCAAGGGCAAAACAAATAAAGCAATGGTGTTAATCAACCAGATCAGTAGCAAGCGCATCATCGATCCGAAAAGTGAAAAAGGAAAATGGATTCCGGCATACACCGGAATCCATTCAATCTACAAACACAACGAGCAAATTAATAACGATATTGCTCTGGCTTGTATGGACCGTCTTGCTTAACACCGATATAAGCAGCTTGCTCTTCAGTCAGTTCAGTTAACTGAGCATTGAGTTTTTGTAACTGCAAACGCGCAACTTTCTCATCCAAATGCTTAGGCAAGGTATATACACCGATAGGATAATCTTTAGTACGGGTATATAACTCGATTTGTGCAATCGTTTGATTTGCAAAGGATGAGCTCATGACATAGGAAGGATGACCAGTACCGCAACCTAAGTTAACGAGACGACCTTCTGCTAATAAAATGAGGCGCTTACCATCTGGGAACACAATGTGATCCACTTGTGGCTTGATGTTTTCCCATGTGTACTGCTTGAGTGCAGCAACTTCGATTTCATTGTCGAAGTGACCGATGTTACAAACAATCGCTTGGTCTTTCATCTTCTTCATGTGCTCATGGGTGATCACATGATAGTTACCTGTTGCTGTAACAAAGATATCCGCATGTTCTGCAGCATAATCCATAGTCACAATACGATAACCTTCCATTGCTGCTTGCAATGCACAGATAGGATCAATCTCTGTCACCCATACTTGCGCAGACAATGCACGCAAAGCTTGAGCTGAACCTTTGCCCACATCACCATAGCCAGCAACAACTGCAACTTTACCTGCGATCATGACGTCAGTCGCACGCTTGATACCATCGACTAAGGATTCACGGCAGCCATATAAGTTATCGAACTTTGATTTGGTGACGGAGTCATTGACGTTAATTGCAGGAAAAGCCAACTTACCTTCTTTGTGCATTTGATATAAACGATGCACACCAGTCGTGGTTTCTTCTGTTACGCCTTTAACGTGCGCTAAACGAGTTGAATACCAAGTTGGATCGGTTTTCAGTTTTGCTTTGATAGAGTTGAAGAGGCAAATCGCTTCTTCTGAATCTGGATTGTTTAATACGCTTAAGTCTTTTTCTGCTTGCGTACCTAAGTGCAGCAACATGGTGGCATCGCCGCCATCATCCAAAATCATGTTGGAATAACCGCCATCAGCCCATTCAAAAATGCGATGGGTGTATTCCCAGTATTCATCCAAATTTTCACCCTTAACTGCAAACACAGGTGTGCCTGCTGCTGCAATCGCTGCAGCTGCGTGGTCTTGAGTTGAATAGATATTGCAGGATGCCCAACGTACTTCTGCACCTAGTGCTTCTAGAGTTTGGATTAACACTGCGGTTTGTATCGTCATATGCAACGATCCAGTGATACGTGCGCCTTTTAATGGCTGTGCTTTTGCAAACTCTTCGCGAATTGCCATTAGACCTGGCATTTCGGTTTCTGCAATGCGGATTTCTTTATTGCCCCAATCAGCTAAGCTGATGTCAGCAATGATGTAGTCAGTGAATGAAGAATTAACGGGTTTTAATACGGCGCTCATCACGCCCTCCTTTTCTGTGAAAGAAAGTAACGTGAGCGCAGTTGCAAAGTGACCAGCCAAGCCTGGCAGAGTGAACCTCTGTCGCAACGCTCCTTGGCAGGGCAGTATTTTAATCTAATTTAGAACTTTTCTGCTTGACAGCTTCTTAAATTTGGATTTGTGAAGAAAAAATTTTCGATTAATTAGCAAATTATTATCATTAATAAAAAAGGACTAGCTGCAGAACACTGCAAGCTAGTCCGATTTATAAAGCTGAACAGTTTAAATACCGGCAGCCGCTTTCAATGCTGCTGCTTTATCTGTGCGCTCCCAGCTGAACTCTGGCTCTTCACGACCGAAGTGACCATAAGCTGCTGTTTTTTGATAAATAGGACGCAACAAATCGAGCATTTGCACGATGCCTTTAGGACGCAAATCAAAATGTTCACTCACTAAGGCTGCAATTTTTTCGTCACTAATTTTGCCTGTGCCGAAGGTGGTGACCATCACAGAAGTAGGCTTAGCGATACCAATCGCATAAGAAATCTGTATCTGGCAACGTGAAGCAAGACCTGCTGCAACAATGTTCTTTGCAACATAGCGGCCAGCATACGCGGCTGAGCGGTCTACCTTAGTAGGATCTTTGCCTGAGAATGCACCGCCACCATGGGGCGCTGCACCGCCGTAGGTATCGACAATAATTTTACGACCGGTGAGGCCGCAATCGCCTTGTGGACCACCGATTACAAAACGTCCAGTTGGGTTGACTAAATAACGGGTGTCCTTCAACCATTCTTTAGGCACAACAGGCTTGATGATGGACTCAATCGCCGCTTCTTCGATTTGCTTATGCTCCATTTCAGGCGCGTGCTGAGTCGACAGAACGATGGTGTCTATTGAGACTGGCATACCATCGACATACTTCAATGTGACTTGTGATTTTGCATCGGGACGCAACCAAGGCAGACGTCCATCTTTACGCATTTGCGCTTGACGTTCAACGATACGATGCGAGTAGTAAATCGCTGCTGGCATGAGCTCTGGTGTTTCATCGCAAGCATAGCCAAACATGAGACCCTGATCGCCAGCACCCTGATCGAGATCTAAGCCCTTGCCTTCATCCACACCTTGGGCAATATCTGGTGACTGCTTGTCGTAGCAGACCATGACTGCACAACCCTTGTAATCAATACCGTAATCGGTATTGTCATAGCCTATGCGTTTAATGGTGTCACGTGCGACTTTGATGTAATCAACGTTGGCAGTGGTGGTAATTTCACCAGCTAACACCACTAAACCCGTGTTGCAAAGAGTTTCAGCTGCAACGCGTGAACGCGGATCCTGTTCGAGAATCGCATCAAGAATAGCATCGGAAATTTGGTCGGCTACTTTGTCCGGATGACCTTCAGATACGGACTCAGAGGTAAAGAAATATTCAGTTGACATGCAAGCTCCTAGTTAATGATTGACATAGTGTCGCGGTCAATCTAATGAGCCTGCGACGCTTTAGCGAAATTTATAAACCGCCTCGCAAGTTGTCTGTTAACTCGGCGGGTAACACTTCGTGGTATTTTACGCTTCTTGCTTCAATTCAGCAAAACCTCCTTACGACTTTTCGTATGCTGCTGCGTTTTTTTCAATTCCTTTCCATTTTCCCCTTGTCTTTCCTGCATGCTGCAGGTGCCTTGGCTGGTTGGTTCGTCTATCTTTTATCGCCTGGACATCGCCGACGTATGCGCGAGAATATGCAACGCGCTGGCTATATCGACTATCTGTCAGAAGCAGTAGCCGAAGCGGGGAAAAATATTTTTGAACTGCCTTTTATTTGGTGCGCTCCTGCGCAAAGAGTTTTAAAAACTGCCGTCATTCATGATTGGGATATCGCACAGCGCGCATTAAATGATGGCAAAGGCGTGATTTTTCTCACACCGCACTTAGGTTGTTTTGAAATCATTGCTCAAGCGATTTCTAGTCGCGTTCCTTTAACAGCGTTATATCGTCCACCAAAAAAGAATCTACTTAAACCTTTAATGGAGACGGCACGCGAACGTGAACAACTACATCTCGCTCCCGCTAATCTGGCTGGTGTTCGTGTTTTATTAAAAACATTACGCAAAGGTGGCGCGATTGGTTTGCTGCCTGATCAAGTTCCGCAAGCTGGTGAGGGCGTATGGGCAAAATTTTTTGGTAAATCAGCCTACACCATGACTTTGCCTGGCAAATTAGCCCGCATGAGCGGCGCACATCTTATCCTCTCTTATGCCAAGCGATTACCAAGAGGACAAGGCTATGCAGTGCACTTTGCATTATTTGATGCAGAGCTTCCTGAGGATGCGCTAGCACAAGCAACGCAGATCAACAACGCCATGGAAAAACTCATTGCACGCTGTCCTGCGCAATATTTTTGGGGATATAACCGCTATAAAGGTTCTCCTGACAATGATGATGCGCAGTTAGTTGAGAAAGTCGCGCAGTGAGATTGTTATTAGCATTGATGTGGTGTTTGCATTGGCTACCTTTACCCATACTTGGACGCATAGGTGAAGGTGTAGGCAGCTTATTGTTTGTGTTCATGCGTAAGCGACGGCACATCACACTGACTAATTTGCATCTATGCATGCCACAACTCACTCATGCTGCAAGACTGCACTTAGCACGTAGTCATTTTCAATATTTTGCGCGTGGCGTATTAGAGCGCAGTATTTTATGGTGGGCTGCACCTGCAAGACTTACACGTTTAATTCAAGTCGTGTCACAGGTTCCGATTCAACAGATGATGAATCGACCGACGATTTTTCTTTGTCCTCATTTTGTTTGCTTAGAAGTAGCTGGTGTCGCCATTACGATGCAGGCACCCGCTTGCTCTATCTATACTAAACAGCGGAATAAAATTTTTGACGCGGCTTTGCGCAAAGGGCGCTTACGTTTTACACCGGATGAAAAAAATTTACTTTCACGTGAAGCAGGTGTTAAACCCATTATTCGCGCCATGAAAAGTGGTCGCGCTTTTTTGATGTTACCTGACATGGATTTTGGTGTGCGTGACTCCATATTCACCCCCTTCTTTGGCATTCCAGCAGCGACCTTAACTTCTCCGGCACGGTTGGTTGCTGCTACGGATGGACAAATCATTCCTGTTGTCACACGATTTTTACCTAACTATCAGGGATGGCAAGTTATTTTTTATCCGTCTTGGGAAAACTATCCTGATCCTGATATTAATGCAGCTACACTTCGCATGAATGCCTTCATTGAAGAACGAATACTAGAATCACCTGCAGAATATTTTTGGTCACATAAACGCTTTAAAACACGACCTGATGGTGAAAGAAATTTTTACACAACCGATTCAGATATTTAACACTCTGACTGCTAGCGATCTATAATCTTTTCATGACACTTAAATTTACAAAAATGCATGGCGCAGGTAATGATTTCATTGTGATTGATGCGATCAATCAATCAGTTAATCTCACCAGCGACTTATGCCAACAACTTGCTGATCGTCGTTTTGGGGTTGGTGCCGATCAAATTTTATTGGTTGAAAAATCACACACTAAAGGCGTTGATTTTCGCTACCGTATTTTTAATTCGGATGGTAGCGAAGTTGAGCAGTGTGGCAACGGTGCTCGCGCATTTGTAAAATTTGTAGTGGACAAAGGTTTGACAGATCAGCGTGAAATTAAAGTCGAAACGATGGCTGGCACTATTACACCAAAACTCGAAGAAGATGGTCGCATCACTGTCGATATGGGTGCGCCTATTTTTTCTCCAGACTTGATTCCATTCGATGCACAAGGTTTACAAAGCACACAACAGCATGCTGCTTCAGTATGGCCTTTGCAGGTAGGTGCTACTAGCTTTGCAATATGTGCGGTTTCTATGGGTAATCCCCATGCCGTACAAATCGTGTCCGATGTAGATACTGCTGATGTCGCGCAAACTGGTCCTCTCATAGAAAATCATGTTCGATTTCCTAAGAGAGTGAATGCAGGCTTTATGCAAATCATAGATAGACATCACATACAACTAAGAGTCTATGAACGTGGTGCTGGTGAGACTTTGTCTTGCGGGACTGGCGCATGCGCAGCAGCGGTGAGTGGTATACAAATGGGCCTCCTAGATTCTCCTGTGAAGGTCAGCACCAAGGGTGGAATATTATCAATTGCATGGGATGGCGATCAACAATCTGTCTTAATGACCGGCCCTGCTATGAATGTGTTTGAGGGCAGCATAGATATCTAACCCTCAACAATTCGTAAGTTAGGACGTAAGTAGCTCAGGTACAGAGTGTATTGTTTGGACTAAAGCGCTTGCGTGTACTCATTAAATTTCGGAAGCGATATAAACGTTGTCGATAATTTCCCTCTGCCGTAGTTGCATGCTCGCTAAATTTTTCTCTTAGTTGCTCAAATCGTTCTAGCGCTTGTCGCTGTTCACCTGTTTTAATTTCGATTAAGCGTCGCCGACTTCTAGGATGTTCTTCGCGTATATCGACCTCTAGACAATGTCCATGGTCTGCTGATTCAATTTGTAACAGCAAGGCTTCTGCGCGAGTCAGTCCAAACCAATAACCTAATTCAATGCGTACGACTAAAAATGGATATTGCGCACTCATCTCACGATTAAATTTTTCTCTTGCAATCCTAGCCCACTCTGATAAGCGTACAGGTTGCGTAATTTTTTTTATCAACTTAATTGCTTCTGTACTGCCTTGATCTCTCGCCTGTTGTAACCAATATAAAGCGCGTATATCTGAACGCGGATCATTTCTACGACCACGCCATGCTGCTAATCCTAATTCTAATTGAGCACGCATATGTCCAGTTTTTGCAGCCATTTCTAAATGTCTTCTTGCTTCTGCTAAGCAGCGTCTAGAAAATTCAGGCTTAAGATATATACGCGACATCACATACCATGCTGCTGACAAACCTTGTTCTGCTGCTTGCGATAACCAACGTATCGCTTTTTTATAATGCGCCACACCAGGAATAGCATTTATTTTTGCGCCAGTGTGATCCATTCTTGCCATCCACAACCCCAAAGAAAACTGCGCTTTACTTTCACCTGAGTCCGCTAATATTTTTAAATAGCGATCAATTAAATTTGTATTTGTATCCATGGTCATCAACAAGGCAGTTGCACAGCGCGAAAAGATTTGTAAATCTTGTTCTGTATAGGCTTTACGTTTAGTAACAGATGTAACAGTACGGCGTTCACTATCATGTGCGATAGGCAAAGCCCAAAACAAATATTTCACGTAATCAAATTCACGCCAAGCTGAATCTGCCATTAAACGTTGCGCATCAATAATTCCACCTTTCGCTGCGCGTGCAGCCCATTCCAATGCTGTGGCGCGTCTTTCCATTACTTCTTTGCTTAGTCCGATTGGTGAACGCGCAGCAAATTCTTTTGCTCCTTTTTGTTGCGCTAATAACCACTGGCCTTGTGGTAAACCTGATTCAGCTGCGAAATGCAATGCTTGCAATGCTTTTTGCTGCAAGGCCTGATGCGCACGCGTCCAGTTTGCAAATACGAGCATTGCTAACACCAAGCCTGCACCAGGCTGTCCTTCTTCAAATGCACGCTCATACCAAATTGCAGCTCTCAAAGGTTCACCAACTTGAGACGACACATCATATGGAATATGGGCACCTATCAAAATCCATGCATCGCGCTGATTTTGTTCTGCTGCTCTTTCCAACCAATGCAAAGCGGTTGATAGACTTTTCGGTAAACCACCACCGCCAAATAAATATCTTTTACCTAACGCAAGTTGTGCCACTGCTTGCCCTGCTCTTGCTGCACGAATAATGAGTAATTCATCACGATTTGCCATGTTTTTAATGCAATCCCAATTAATGTTGTCGAGAAGTAGTCAGTGAAAAGTCACCTAGCTGCGTCTTTTTGATGAGGTAATGATGCTCTGGCCACTTTTAGTTTTTTTAGTCAGACAAAGTGCTTGGCAAGACTTCACTACGCCACAAAAAGTTATCAAATAGAGAAGCTCAACTGTGCGCTTTAGCGCGCTATCGCGTCAATCCGCTTAGTAGGAATAAAACAACAGCGCCTTGCTAAGCCCATTGTTTCGTCCAAGTTCATCGTGAATTGATCGCTACGCTTCAAAACAGTTTCCATTTAAGAAATTAATGTTCAGCCATCCGACTTATGCGGATTTTCAACAAACGTTAATTTCTGAGGATGGAAAAATGAAAAAATCAATCGCTGCACTTGCTGTTGCCAGCACCCTGTGTGGATGG
>JAIXOW010000366.1 GCA_027486615.1 Oxalobacteraceae bacterium
AAATTAAATTACAAAAAATAGTATAAGTTTACAAAAACGTCTAGACCATAGGAGGCAGCATGTGTGATATCTACGTCAGCGCCGATCCCATCCACTACGAGCAGCGTACTCGCTCCATGCGTATTCATGGTGTAGTTACTAGTATCAGATTAGAAAATTTGTGTTGGGACATCTTAGCCAGAATAGCCTCAAAAGATCAGCTCACCACCAATCAGCTGATATGCAAACTCTATGATGAAATCATTGCTCGTCAAGGACATGTTGATAATCTTTCTTCATTCTTGCGAGTGTCATGTATGCGCTATTTATCTTACATAGCAGAACAGCATGAGAAAGATCATTTAATGATGGGACAACCTGCTGAAGTAGCTGATATTTCGACAGCAAAATTACATAAACTTTCAATCGCACAAAATACAAGATAGTGGATCAAGTCCTTGAAGCATTGATTTCAATTAATTATCAAATTGGCTTCACAATGCAAAATCACAGACAAAATTGAAATTGATCGAAAATCTTGTTTTTGCCCCCTATTCGAACATTAGAAGTTTTGAACGTTGCATAGGACAGCGAATAACATTACAATTTCTGGCTAGCATTTTGCTATTCCCTGATAGCTCAGTTGGTAGAGCGACGGACTGTTAACTCCGCAGATGTCCAAATTTGTTGTAGCTTAAAAATAAAAAGGTCAAAATAATCAATGAGTTATTTTGGAATTTTTGCTAATTTGGCAATTACACAGTTATTGCACAGTTTTAGTAGTATGTTATCAATTTGACAATATCGGACATAATGTCCAAAATTTCTTCAGACTAAACAAACTCTCCCACACCCCGCACTTCATCCCAAAAACAAAAACGTTTTTAATTCAGTATTCAAAAATGGGACATCTTGTCTCTCTTCATAAATTGACATCCATCAATTCAAATCTGAACGCACCAGCTCAACTAAGATAAGCATTCGTCAGACTTCAACTTAAGATGCATTCGAATACTTAACTCAAGTTAATTTTCGTGTTCCTAAATTCAGTCCTTAAATTTAGATTTACAACTATCCACAAACAATAACGTTAACTGATAAATTCAGAAAGATAAACATTAATACATACATAAAAGATAATGGTTTTATTTAAATAACTTATCTAATTTAAAATTTGTTATTTTGAAAAGATAAAAAAGTCATCGAATTAAAAAATATTGCAAATAGTTCTTAGTCACCGTAGAGTGCTTTTAATGTACTTAAGTCCACGCGAAACAAGACTTCTATCAAAAACTTTCGGCCTCTTAGCCGAAGGATTATCTGCTGCTGACGTCCGTGAACAGCTAGGCTATTGTCTTATGGAGATCCTGCAAGCAGATTTTTTTGCGTCTTATGTTTGGGATGATTCAGAAAATAAGTTTACTGAAGGTGTATCAATTAATATGAATCCTTCTGTACTAGGAACTTACGAAGCCTATTATCAATTTCACGATCCAATAACATTCCATCTTCAGCAACGTAAAGTTCCTACTTTAGTTACACAGGTGATGCCACAACGTGAACTCATGCAAACAGAGTTTTTCAATGATTTTCTAGCGCGCGATGGACTTCATTGGGGAGTCAACGTTTATAGCTATTCACAAGGTCGAAATATCGGCGATCTGCGAATATGGCGTCGCCAAGGTAAATCAAACTTTGATGATCACACTCTTGAACTCTTAAATTTGATAGAGCCAGCATTTACTAAGGCACTACTACAACGCTCTAATTCAAGTTTATCGATTAACGAAGATTCTTTATCATCATCTTTACTATCATCTAGAGAAAGAGCTGTAGCACAACTTATTGGCGAGGGCTTAACTGACAAAGAAATTTCGAAGCGCCTAGCTATTGAAATTTCTTCCGTTAGAACTTACTTAAAACGCATTTTTGAAAAACTTGGCGTAAGCAGACGCAGCGGCATAGCCGCTGCTCTGCGTAATAGGTAATTGATTATTACTTATTACTCGGTGGAGGCAATCTGCCGAAGAGGCTCTCAAGTGCTAGTCCAATAGCGATCAATTTGCGGTCACTTCCTGATGGCCCATCTAGCTCAATACCTACCGGCAATCTACTTGAAGCACCAAGTGCAAGTGGAATTTGCAAACCAGGGATTCCTGCATTACTCCCCGGATCTGTATTTTGGATATACGTCAGAAAATTACCAAGACTACTCGAATCTGGAATTGCATCCATGGCGACTTTGGGTACTGTAGGAAAAACTATTGCATCAAGTTTATTTTTAGCAAAAGTATTTTTATATAACTTTATTAGAGCAGGACGACTAGTTTTAATGGCTGCATCATAGGCAGGCTTTGCATCCACAAGCGTATTATTTGGTCCAGGAAGCTTACGAGGTATTACTAGACCATCATAAGTACCTTTTACATCAGGACTAGTAATTTCTTTAGCAATATCATTAATGGTAATACCTGAACGAGTCAACTTTAGGTATGCCACCATATCGTCATATGCTTCATACAGTGCGACTGGAAAGCCAATTTGAGCATTCAGCTCATTCAAGCCTGAAATCTCTACATCAATGATCGTCACTCCTGCGTCTCTCATTTTTTGTATGGCTGTTTCAAATGCAGCTTTAGTATCAGAATCTAAGTTGGCAAGCGTAGGTGCGTAAATACCAATACGGAGTTTTTTTAGGTTGGCAGCACGCGTAATCGAATCTCCGGAAATCACTCTATCGAGTAACTCGATATCAGCCATGCTAGTAGCCATTGGACCAGCGGTGTCACGTGTGTGAGATATAGGTGCAATACCTACTTGAGAATAACGGCCAATTGTAGGTCTCAGTGATGCACAGCCATTCAGTGCACACGGCACACGCACAGACCCACCCGTATCAGTCCCAAGCCCAGCAGGGACAATTCGTGCCGCAATAGCTGCTGCAGAACCTGAGGAGGATCCACCTGAAATTTTTGAACTATCGTACGCATTTCTCACTCCAGGCGAAGAACTAGAGTTGAAATTTGAATTGAAGCCTGAAACGCCGAAAGCTAATTCATGCATATTCGTTTTACCAATAACTATGGCGCCTGCCGCGCGAAGTTTTGCAACAACGGGAGCATCTTTTTTAGGCACATAGTTAGCTAGTGCCTTGGTCCCAGCTGTATTAGGTAGACCTGCAACTTCGATGTTATCTTTTACTACAATCGATACTCCATCCAATGGCTTACAACCTTTACCATTTTTTCTTGCTGTGTCATTTTTTTTTGCTGCAACAGTTGACCCAATTTCATCGAGTGTGATAAATGCATTGAGTTCTGGAAGCGCTTTTGCACGATTTAACGCAGCAGTAACCATAGCTTCACTAGTCAGATTACCTGAACATATAGCAGATGCGGCTTTTGTTGCAGTTAAATTGTCGAAATCAATAGATGATGATTGCGCATTTGCTTCAATTGTTAGTGCAGTCCAAAATATAGCAGTGGCTATCTTTGATAGTCTTTGGTTGTTCATGAATATCTCCCAGAGTTTTTTTAGTACTAATAGTGACCCTGAGAGAATTGTGTTTTGGAATAGGTCTGTTGTATGTCCTTATTATTGAGGACAATATATTTTGCTTCTATTTGAATTATGTTTTCTTGCTAGCTTATTCTTCTGGGTAGGGTAAAAAGAGACATAAAAACATAGATAAAGTTAATCTTTTTGCGTATGTAAAAACTCTCGTTGATGAATTCAACAGGGTTGATAGTGCAAGTTAGTTTGAAACACACATCTGCCTAAATTAAAAAACTAGCGCAATGTCTTAAGACTTTGCCATTGAAATCTACAAATCCGCATGAGGCAATATCAAAAAGGGATTACTTAGGTTGCAAGGACGTAAAATTCACATTAGAATATAGGGCTAGCATTTTTGCTATTCCCTGATAGCTCAGTTGGTAGAGCGACGGACTGTTAATCCGCAGGTCCCTGGTTCGAGTCCAGGTCGGGGAGCCAAAAAATCCTTTAAAAGCAAGCACTTATAGCTTGCTTTTAATTTAACTTATCAATTACACAGTTATTACACAGTTAGTCCGTATGCCTCTGGTTGCAATCATCTAATTTTCTTCATATACTCGTTTTATGCGAGTTCCTTCCTCTGAAACTATCGTTATACGTGCTGAGCAGTTACGCTTGGTGAAACGTGACGGCACGAAAAACTGGCAAGTTCATTACAAGATAGAAGGCGTTAAAAAATGGTTTAGAAGCAGCGCCAACACATCAGAAATTGATAAAGCCAAGAAAATCGCTGAACGCATGTGGATGAAGGCCACTTTTGATCACGAAGAAGGCCGTCCCGTCATCAGTAAAAAGTTCAAACCTATCGCTGAAATTGTATTGCATCGATTAGAAGCAGAAGTGAAAGCTGGAACAGCTAAGCCTAGTGCTAAAGACTACATCTCTGCTATTAGACTTTATCTCATCCCATTCTATGGCAGCTACAACGTGGATTGCCTATTGCCTGCAGTCGTATCTGAATTCCATCGCTGGAGAAAAGATAAAGTAGGACGCGAGTTATCTGGCAGTGCTCAAAACAATCATAACGCTGCATTCAATATCGTATTAGATGAAGCCATTGAGCGTGGCTACATGAGTGAATATCAACGCCCATCAACTAAGAACACGGGTGGAGACAGTGATCGTCGAGCTGAGTTTAGCCAAGATGAGCTTGAAGCTTTGATTGCTTACTTCCCTAAATTTATTGATGATGGGAGAACCAAAGTCACACGGGATTTAAGAACACTCTTATCAGTCTATGTGCCCTTTATGGCAGCAACTGGCATGCGTCCAGGAACAGAAGCGGAATTTTTAGAATGGCGGCATATCGATGTTGAGATGCGAGATGATCAACCTGTACTGCACTTTAGATTACAAAAAGGTAAGCGTGGCGCACGTAATTTTGTGGCACACAATAGCTGCTGGCTGCTACTAGAAAAGCTGCGCCAGATGAGTCCCGATCTTTCAGGTATGTCACTACAGGAATTGTTAAAGAAACGTATCGCCAAGCGAGTTTTTCGCATGCCGTCAGGTAATTTACCCGATAACTTCAATAAGCCCTTTAGGCAGATGTTAGAAGAGTCTGGATTACTACCGTGTCCAGTTACTGGTAAAGAGCGAAGCCTATACAGTTTGCGCCACTACTATGCTACACAGCGCTTACTAGAGAACATTCCCATCCATGACTTATCAGAACAGATGGGAACTTCTGTCTTAATGATTACTAAGCACTACAGCCATCTAACACCACTCATGAAAGCTCGTCAGTTTGCAGGCACATTGGGAGATAATGATTCAGCAGAAGCCTCTCAAATTCGAGCATTAATGGCCGCTCAAATGCCTAATAACATCATGCAACTAATAGAAATGAGTACCGGATTTACGTTGCCTATGATCGTTAGAAGCCAAGGTATTGCAGAGGAATTCAACGAGCGCTTAAAACAGCGTAAATCACCTGGTTAGAAACTCAAAATTAACTACACTGCCCCACCCTTTATAATAGCGGGATGAGTGATGTATTAACCACCTACTTCAATCGCTATGCTGAATCTGCGTTGGACCAGATTCATCACGGGATTGCTGCTATCGACTTTTACGGCGAGGTTATCGATCGCTTAAAAAATGGGATTGATATTAGCGATAGCGTCCCAGAGGTCAAACGTGTTGGCTCTAAAATAGCCCTTGATACCGCACAAGAAATGTTAGCTGACTACATCAAACGTGTTGAGCATATTTGGGATTTACCTAAGCCACTAAAAGAGATCGCGACAACCAAAATATCAAAGAACAAAGAGCGATTAGAAAATCTGCCACGTTATGATGTTACGCACACTTTTAAGCTTGAATCCGGAAAAATCAACATTCTTATTTCTACTGCCAACCGCAATCATCGCATTGAAATCGATACCGATCGCAATACAATGAAAGCTGCTGCAACTATTCATGAGCTAGAGCAGTATTTGACGCTCGCTTTAATTAGCGCTTAAAAAAAGAATTAAATAAGCTGATGAAATTAGGTAACGGCTGCAAGCGCTTTTTGGCTAGCTTTCAATTTTTGCTTTGCTCTTTCTGCTTTTACTGCATCTTGACTACGCTTTACTTGCGCTTTTAAAGCCGCTAATCGTGCTTGATCTGGTTTCAAAGCAGCTTTAGTAGTAGTAGTAATTTCTTGTATTTTCATATATTTTTTATTTAGCTTTTTTTATATTCATACCTCACTGATAAATAATCGCTCAACTCCTTTTCTATCGATTATGACTAGCGCTATTAGAGTGCCAAGAAAAATCATAAGCTTTATCTAAAAATCGGCAAGCCTCCTCAATATCGTAGTCATCTATATTGACAATTTCTAAACGCCCCATAGTTAAGTACTCTCCAAAACAGCTTGGCTTACGATCTTCAGATATATCTGCATAATTTGGCATTACTAGTCGCCACTCAAGACAATGCATTTCTTCCTCATTATCTAAAACTGAGCATAGGGTCATTGGCGCGAGTCGCATTGAAAGATAAATCTTGTAGGTATTTGAATTATCTGGAAGGGCCTGCCACATATCATCAAACTGTATTGCCTGAATAATGTGCCTTGTCCTAGCAGCCAAATCGAGCCTCAACAGTGCAGCACTAATTTGTTCATCAAATTTGATGAATATTGCTAAATCACCAAGCGAGATGGATAAAAGTCGTTTGAACAATTGATCTTTTTCCATCATGGCCTCCCATCTAGATGATAGTCAAATACCTCGACATCAAAATATTTTACGATGCGCTCTGAAAAATCGTACTCATTTGGACGAGATATTGATTCAAACCCATAATTAATACCCATATCACTAATAAGATCGAGATCATGGCAAACTGAACTCTCTTGTAAATCATTATCGAGATCAGTTACTGCCTGCATAATGTCTCCATAAGCTTGATCAATGATATCGTTAAGATTATAAATTTTAGCTAGCAATGGCAGAGCGTCATTGATCCAAGAATTCATTTTCTTTTGATTTAATTCCACAGCATATCTAGGTGCTTCGTGAAGCGAAGCAAAAGTTGCATCAGTAGATTTAGCCGGGTAGCTAATAAATCTTTTTTTAGAATTACCTTCATTTTCGATGACTCTTGCTATATCGCACGCGATATCTTCCGGACTACCTGGCACATTAGATTTTCCTGAAGAAGGACTATTATTAAAAATTAGATATCTAGTCATGATCACCTCACAAAATTAAATTGGGCTGAGTCATCTCAGCCCATATCGACTTACTCGTCATCCTCCTTAAAAGTGGCCTCTGCTTCAATCACTTCTACCTTAGTGTGCTGTAACGGAGCAGATAACTGCTCTTTCATCTTGCGACGAATACTTTCTGGCTGAGAGTTATCTAGTGAAATTTGTTTTTTGTAATTTCGAACACCATGCTCCAAGACCATCAAATCACTTGGCATGGCTTTACCGAGATACTTGACTAAGTTATCTTCAAACGATCGACCTAAATCATTGGCTGAAATAATTTTGTACTGATCACCCGATACGTGGTGTGCCACAAAAACACAAAAGGAAGATGTCTCAACTTTTCCATCTTTTTCTTCACCATGAAACACCACGTTGCCACCGAACTCAAAATCCATCTTCGATGTTGTTCCAACTAACTCAAAGTACTCGCGTATGAGCGCGGTGCGCTCTTTACTACTCTTATCACCGGATTTTTTAGCCATTGCTACTGACTCAACTTCTTGAATCTGTGCAACGCCTCCACGACGAGCAATATAAGCAGGCAAATCAGCAGCAGAGAGATTTTCTTGCTGCGCCACAGTTAATACCTTGGTGTAACGACTAATAGTCGGTTTATCAGACCGCACTACATATTTGACCATCGTAGCTATAGCTGGAGTACCCGATTTAACTGAAATAGCGTGCTTTTCTTTTAACTCTGTTCGAATCGCCTCAAGAATTTTTTCACGCATTGGATTTTGTTCGATACGTAGCGACAAGTTATAAATCGACGCAAGCAAGTCATAGAGGGCCTTGTGTCCACGTTCAACGACATCAATCTCATATTTCTCACCTAATGCTAGTAACTCTGCACTCTCACTTAAAAACTTTTCTACCTCTGGAATTTTGACTTCCTTACCAACCCCTCTGACTGCGATTGCACTGGGATTAGGTGCTACAAAATCCCTCAGATCAAATGTCTCTAAATCAACGCCTTCAAACTCATTTACCTCAGTCTTTGTAAGTGCAGAGGCTGCACCAGGTGTTTTTACTTTAATTGCCCCGTTTGATAACTGCATATAAGTCTCCTTAAAGGTTACGGCAGAACAATTTCTGCACAAGGCAAACGTAACCGGCAATCTGATTAAATGACTGCCTGTACGCGATCATTTAATACTTTATTTCAGTACCTTTTCAGCAACTGCTATTTTGGAAAGGATTGCCATGGATCACACATTAGTTCATCAGAGCGATTCCACACCAGACATCTGTAAAACACTGTATTTCTGGTGGATTGCCTATCTGCGTTGCAGTTCTGATTATTGGTGGATTTGTAAAGAAAATGGACGATGCGACGATGAGCGATTACATCGTGTATGGAAGTATTTTGGAAATATTTTTGAATACAATACCGTGCTGCACTATTGGCAGGAGCATGCACACAAGCTATTTGACACCCCACAACAATCTTTTGATTATCAGGAAGCTCTTTATCAGCCACAACCAATAACATTAATTGACCCAAAAACAGTTGCAGGCTCTCAAGGTAACAAACTGTATTTTTCTATTGATCGTCAACTATCGCTTGAATCCGCAATTAACGCATTTCAAACAATATGGGATCAAGCTACAGTTTCAGGTAGACGAGATACGCAAGACGCAATCTTTCAACTCTGTAAGTTCGATCCTAAAAGTCGAACCACTATAAGTGATGCGTATTGTGCCAACGTGATAGAAGATATTTGTTGTAAGAGCTATCCCTATGAAAACATACATCGTTGGGGTGGCTTTGAAAAAGCTAGATTTCTCAATATTGTTGGCAATGTTTCTGCTAAAGCAAGTGAAACCGTAGGACTGGCTAAAAAATCTCAAAGGCGAATTCGTGCATTATTTTGTAGTAAAAAGACGACCGCATTACAGTTAATTGCAAATGCAGAAATAGGTTTATTTCCATGTCGTACTGCAGTACCTAAAACTCAACGCTGGACAGAACTACAGACAAATCGCTTAAAAAATGCAATCGCTACACAAGAATGGAGACCACGGGGTTGGATCTTAGGAGAGCATCAATTTCTACTGCCGCATTTGGAACTCTCTAGTGGCTCATCAGAAGCATCTCTTCGAGAAGAAATATTAAATGCAGTCAAGAATTTTTCAGTGCTGGATAACTCAAAATTAGGCAAACCTTAAAATCGTATTATTAAAAAACCGGCAATGAGTGCCGGTTTTGAAATGGTTTTATTTTTAAGCTGCTTTAGCTGGCAACTTCAAGGTATTGTTTTTTCGCTCTGTCTTATCTCTGTCTGATTTATCACTTACAGATTTATCGCGCTTAAATCCAGCTTTTACCAACTGACTCACTGCATTGATCTGATCATCAAGCTCGCCTTTGTCCGCAGCTATCTTAATTAGCTCTAAAGTCGAGACAAGCGCTGAGATATCCTCCACTTCAATTGCGTTTAATCCATGTTGCAACTCAAGTACCTTGCTACCATAATGAATCATCACGCAAATCTTGCCGTTCTCATCCCACCACCAAGGCTTGATTATTTTTAACACTTCAATGCGCTGCTTAATACCTGTTTCTTTGTCACGAACGATACGTATTTTCACTGGTGCATACTGCCCACCTTGTTGCAAAGCTTTAGCTAATTGGATTTGCTCTTGAAGTTTGCTAGAAAGTTTTTTACGCCTTGCTTCACTAGGTGTGCTCGTTTTTTTTCGCTGACTGCTAACAAGCTTTAAATTACTTAGTAATGACATCTTGTACTCCCTTATAGTTGATAGGAAATACAAATTTATTGTCGATCTACTGGTTTGGACAACCGATTTCTGACTGTTGTCTTAAATAACCCGGAAACTTGGAAGGACTCTGCAGCAAATTATCCGATGTTTTTAAAAAAATCTTTAGCAATGCGCTCTTCTTCTTGAATACGTAATTTGTGAGCTGCAATTTCAGCTTCTTCATCTAGGCTGCGTGGACTATAGCGTTCTATTTGTTTGGCTTTCAATCGCCAATACGGATTAGCAGAATACTCTTGCATCCTCATTTCAATCTCATGTTTGAGTTCAACTCCCAATCGACGCTTAAAGAAAATCGCATCATGCACATTCGCAATTGGATACCGATCATTTTCTGCAGCCGTCTCTCTGACAACATCCATAATCTCAGTTTCATCATGCTGATAAAGATAAGCCAAGATTTTTGACTTACTGGGATGACCATTCTTTGTTTGTAGAATCTCACGTTTCAATAAATCGCGTCGCTGTAATTTTACGAGAGAAACAATAAAGGTATCGAGCGCATTCTGCTCCTCTGTAAATTTAACAACAGTGGCATCTAATACAAATCGCTCTCTTTCTTCACTGTTTTTAATGATGTCAGCAATAGCCGAGTTGGTCCAACCGCCCTGATCATTTGGCCAACCACTTTTGTTATGCTTTGCGCCAAAACTAATAGCAGTAAAGGACTGTTTTAATAAATCAGTCTGTAGATTCTTTGGTACGCGACTCTCTTTTAAAAATACGCTGTGCCTGATTGTGGCCATAAAATCTTCTTTGTCTTCCAGAAAACTAAGCGTCGCAGAAAATTCTTTTCGTAAATCATGCAATCCGGGAAGTGAATCAATATAGATTTTTGCATAACCCATTTTCCATGAAACTACACTACTGCGAATATCGTATTCCCAGCAATTACCCATTACAGCACGGCGCAACTCTTTATTAATATTCTGAACGCTAGTACCTTCGTAATAGATACGACCAAATACACTTGGTTTACGTCGTTGCAGATAAATGCTTTTGTATACACTTGCTACACCTAAAATGATCTTAGCTTGACGTAGCGCCATGGATTTTTCAGCGGCATTGATTTTGGTCGCATTATCAGCAAGCCACGTCATGTAAGATTTCAGGGATGGTATGTCGACTGGTAACGGATCAAACGTTTCATCAAACTGATGCGTTCCGCTAAGGACTCGGTAATCTGGATAAAGATGATTGAATAATTGGTGGTTATCCAATTCATCGCCCGTGAGATAGTCGTCTAATGCTTGATCGGTCGTTTTTGTTGCAATCACACTCCCTTGAACTTTGAGCGTATTTATTGCAGTTACAAGAGTTGATAACTTAACTTCGCTAAACCGCCCTGTAAACGCACTGCCTTGTTCAACAGTTTCTATCAAAGCGAAATCATTATCTCGTAACCATTTATGAACACGAATCTTGTTTGATCCAATTTGACCACCTGAGTTAGCAAGCTGCTGAAGAGAAATTGCATACCAACCCTGCTTTTGCTGGATTGGTGATCTGGGGTATTGCAAAGATTTAGTCAACATGATTTCAAGCACGCTGACGTATTTTTTAAATGCGCGTTCAGCTGACATCGCAGGCTTAGGAAAAGCCTTTTTCATAGAAGCTAAAACTTTTGAATCAACTGTGAGTTTGATCATCGACACACTCGAAAATATATGATTTTCTTGTTATTTAGCGACTATTCATAGATTAAGTATTCGTTTAAAAAAGTCACACGCATATAGTTAAGGCCTTATTCTAATACCACTTACTCGATATTGATTTATGGATTAAATGCCTGAATTAATTGATTGAAATACGACATGTCCTTGGCAACTAACGAATAACAAACAGCAACATAAATAAGCGTACATGGAGACAACCAATGCGCTACTACGAATTTGCAATACCAGCTAAACCTATACTAAAAATTAGTCAGCAGAAACAGGCATTAGCGAATACGCCAACAACAACACCGCCCACAAACACACAGCCTACGCCTTCACCTAGTGCACCAATTAAAGTCTATCCTCGCGCGTGGCAGCGAGATTGGCTACAGCGGCATTTAGCAGCGCAGATGGCAAAGAGTGCACAGTCTATTAAACCTACAGGCGATGATATTGCAATTGCATCCATACGCTCTGGTGAAGTTCAACGTGCTGCAGATGCTGTCTATCAACGCCGTACTGGCAAAACTGCTGATGAGCGACGCTGGGTGAAACGTGACTAGCTAAATCTACCTCACTAATCTTCGTTCATTAAGTCTTCCTTGTTCTGTACTAAACCCAGAACATAAATGCGTTGTGCATTTCTGAGCGTGGCTTATCGTAAAAAAGTCACATGCACAAAATAATTGATCAATACTCGCTTGGTAGCATGATCACCCAGTGCTCGCTATCCCAGCAAGCGTAAAGCATGATCTGCTCCATAGGAAAATCTGTGTAGCCAATAGATTGTCTGGCGTGCTCATTGCCATTTCCATCTTCGTAAATTAATGTAGCAGTTGTCCCCTGCAATTCCAGCTTGACCAAGACAAACCAATCCAGAGTACCGATCTCATTTAAGTGACTGGCTACTGCATCCATCAACCAATAACAAGCTGCTTGATCTGCTAGATACTTTGCTCCATCAGTTAATAAATGCTGGCGCGATATCCTCGTATAGCTTGTCGTACCGGTAAATTGCGTCAGTTCAACTAGCAAAGTACTGCTGCGTTTGTATTCCATACCAACTCCCAAGTTACTGTTCTGGAAATTAGTATTTGTTCAGTTTGAATAATGGACAACCGATAATTGTATAACCCGTCAAGTTGATGGGTTTTTTCTAAAGCTAGCGAGATGGTTGTGAATTTCATAACCAACGAAATCAAGCTAAATCTCAGTTTTGCTCCTGGGCTTAGTAATAAATGCCTGAAAAGTGCAAAATTCCACGTACTAATAAGCCCTACAGCGCGTTTTTGCCCACCCGGGCATGCTCAACGTACTGGAGGAAATAAAAAGCGCTTGTAGGGCTGGATTTAGCGTCGTTGAAAGTTATCCACAGGCATTGTGATTTCAGCAATGAAAAATCTATGAAAACATTACTTTTCATAGATTTCAGGCTTAAGTCATTGATTCTTGGCGGGCTAATTCATGCCAAAAAGTTATCCACAGCACAATCCACAGTCAGCACTGCTGGGTCCAGCTATCCATCAATTAGTTCGCAAAATTCAGCCTGATTTCGGTTGTCCTGCTAAATATCTGAAAACACAATAATGACTATCGCAGGCAATTCATCGGAGATTTTATGGCACAAGCACGCACATTAGATGAGCAAGAAATTCAGAAGCTTTTGGAGCATGTGAGCAGGACGCGGCATGCATCGCGCAATCGCGCGATGGTTTTATTGACCCACTGGGCGGGACTACGTGTAGGCGAAGTTGCTTGTCTAAGGTGGCGTGACGTCACAGATTCTGACGGTCGCATCAAGGACGAAATTCGTCTTCTACCCGACATGACCAAAGGCAGACACGCCCGCACTGTGTTTGTCAGCGCGAAGCTTCAACAGACACTTCAAGAGTATGCAGATACAACACGCTGTATTGATCGTAGCTACCCATTTTTCGCAAGTCAAAAATCAGCGAAGTCTGGGTTCAGTGCCAATAGCTTGGCACAAACCTTCACCCTACTCTATCGCGCAGCGGGTCTTGAAGGCGCTAGCAGTCACAGTGGCAGAAGATCGTTTTTAACAAGACTTGCGAATCAAGGAACAGCTATACATTTGCTGAAAGCTTTGGCTGGTCATCGTAGTATCAGCACTACTGCTGCGTACCTTTATAGCAATCCTAGCCAGTTGAAGGCTGCGGTAGAGTTAGCTTAAATTGTTAATCAAATTTTAGATCGTAATGGATTGCATTCATATTAAATTAGTCATGACTAATCAACTTGCTCATCATGGACCATCTTCCTTAGTCGCCGATTCTCCTGTTTCAGCTTCTTTATTCGCGCCATCAGCGAGACGTCCATACCGCCCAATTTGGCTCGCCAGCGTTAAAACAACATACTGCTTATTTCAAGCTCGAAACACAGATCCCGGACTTTAATCCCGGCCTCGGTCCGCTTCAATGCATCCATGAGCTGGCTGTCGGTAAATATCGACTTCTTCACGTAGGAACTCCTCAATTGAGAAAATTCTAATCCAGGTGTCCGATAACCTAAGGATGGATTTCCGCGCAACCAGGCGATCAGTCCCTTTATACAAGGGAGTGTCGCCGGATCAAAAGCAGGATATTGGTCTGCTCGCGCTTGACCATTGCCTTGCCAAAGTCAGCAAGAACGGGATCTTCAGGACTGCTAAATAATTCTCGCCCAATAGGCGCAAGGACAATTCATACAGAATGTACGAGTGTATCAATCTGCGTCGAGGTAGACACAAAAGTCGAGCTTCAAATATCGCAACCGCTGCCCGAGTTATCGCTTAATACCCACCAGGAGAGACCCAGAGCATAATTCCAATTGCGAATCACGCGGGAGATTGTATATAAATCCATGAGATGAAGGATTTGAAACGATATTACCAATATCGCCAATTTTTGTGCTGTTAAACTTTTCTTTATCCTGCTCTGAAAGTCGCCAAGTGTATTGACGCACAAACCACTCTAACGCATAAATAGGATGATAATAATGAGGAACTGATTGCTCTACAATATCGCACTTACTATCAAAAAGATTCCGAAGTCCACTATGAGTCATGTTGTAGTAATGATTAGGGTATCCATGATATGGCTGAAGAAACGGAACTGAAATCCAAAGCTTGGCCCCTGGCTTAGCGACCCGTACCATTTCCTCTGCAGCCCTAAATGGGTTACGAACGTGCTCTAACACAGCATTGCTATGTACAAAATCAAAAACATTGTCATTGAAGGGAAGGCTCTCAGCAACCCCAAGAACATCAGTCGTCGGATATGAGGCAATTTCTAAATTAACAACGTTATCATAATGTGCTGGACGAAAACCAGCTCCAACGTCAAGGAATAGTTTATCTGGGTTATTAACTATTAGCTCTTCAAACCGAGGATCATAAGGATTTTTTGAAATATTTTCAGTCTCCTCAATGCCCGCAAGAGCAGATAGCTCTGTATTTAAACAATTGAATAAATGGCCATCAAACGAACTCGAATATTGATTTTGGAGCAAATTCAGAATCAAACTTTGTTTCTTTGTGAGCTGGGGTTCTGTCGACAAGCTAATAATTGATTTAATAAAATTTTTCATAAAAGTCTAATTTACTAAAAGAAATTTGAATAAAATTCACTGTGAATCAGGGTGCACTCCAGATCAAGTTATAAGGCAGTATTTTTCATACTTATATTTACTGAGTTCGAGCGCATAATGTGAGACTTTCCATTTGGGATGTCGCCATATTTTTATTTCCGTACGGCGAGCACGGGAACTTGGTTCCGACTTGAATCCACCGAAAAAATATTGCGTCCTGCGAGCATGACCGACGACACTCCAAATCCGGCTTCACGAGCTAGCAGGCAAAAGGCCCGCTCCCAGGCGTGCGCCAGCGTCCCGTCCTGCTCGCCGTTCTCCGGCTCGAAGGCAACTGTCTCGCCATGGGCTCGGTGAATGGCCGAAAATGCATTCGGTGCGAACCAGAACATCGTGCCCGCGAAGAATGCTAGTTCAGGTTGCTCGGACTTGGAATGCACGCCGCACGCCGCAAGGATACTGCCGAGACGCTTGCGGTTCGCGCCCCAAAATTTTTCGTCGGTAAGAAAGTAGCGTGCAGGGCCGACCACGCCACAGCCATGCTCTCTAATCAACCTTAAGGACTGCAGCACAGTCATGGAGTTACCGCAAAGTGGCGCGTAAAGTTCGCGCCTCCAGAAGTCCCCCTTGGAGCTATAGCGGCTCTTCTTAGAATGCAACTTAAGAACCGCCTGATAGCGGTCCAGGCATCCAGTGCGATATAGGGCCAGAAAGGGCCCAACGTCTCGTCCCTTATTACGACAAAGCATAACTTTGACTCCACGGCTGCGGCGGTCTGAAGCTGCTAAGATTTGCGGTATGTCTGCCTCGAACGGTGTCGTGACGTACAGGTCAAACGGCTCCACGATGTTATCGAGATCATCAAGTATCTCGTCTAATAGTTCGAGGTAAAACAAATGCACGACAACTGCGACATGAGCATTGACTAATCGGTGCGAAAGACCCGTAACCGACCGCAGAATGATGTCAAGCGGTTCGCTTTGAACCTTCAACTCTGTCAGCCCACTGCTGCTCGCGGTATAGAAGTAGCGCGCGCGGTCAATCGCACGGAAGATCCCTTTGCGAAGGCGCGTTTCACAAGCTTCCCATACAGCGCCTTGAGCCAAGTGGTGTGGATTGCTCCGGATGAATTCCGACTTCACCAAGCCGAACCTACGGGCTAGAACGGTGGCGCCAAAGTGAGTCCAGTTAACATCTTGCCAAGCGCGCCAGAACGCTGACTTGAGCAACACGCGCCAACCTTGGTGTCTTTTCAGAGACAACATGTAGGAAAGTGAGCCGACCACTCTCTGTACCGGTGTCGGTAGAAACATTGTCTCGACCGCGATCTTATCGACCAGCAATGCACGCCCCAAACCAATCTCGTATCGCAGTACGATCTCAAACTTTGAGATGGCCGGCTCAATCTGTTCAAAATGCTGCTGAACCCGGCCAAAAGCAAGGTGCCGTAGATCGAAATACAGCAGGTATGACTGGATATGCCAGCCGAACTGTAAGGAGGCCGTCAACCCACGAACGCAAGTGCCCCGACTTGAGGCGCACATGTCCTCGAGCAGCGAGTGGAACCGACTGCTGTCCAAAAGGAGCACGCTCGAATTGAGCAAAAAAAAGCCGCTGACTTCAGGCTGAGCGAGCGCTAGCCGGATTCCAACCCGGTAGCTGTAGAAGTCATATCCAACGTTCGGACGTCTGACCAAAGTGGCGTTCGTTAGGTCAGCAGGCAGATCTGGAATACCCTGTGCAGTGGTTACAACCACAATGCTTTCAACAACGCCGCTGAGCACTCGCAACAGCTCAATGAAGTTGTCATCCCATCTGCTCGCAGGATCGAAGTGGGCAACAATCGCGACTTTCATTACCGACCATTGATCGCTAAGAAGAACTTATAAGCTCGCTTTCCAACCCAGTGTACAACCGGGTATCTACGGAGTACGAATGCGATTTTTTGCACCTTATTTTCAGCCTGGCGGGTGACCGCTAGCGGCTTTTTGATCGCAGATTTATCGCACTGCACAACAATCAACCGGTCACGCCGCTCAACCGACGCTGCAGCTGCGGCAAACAGAGTGCTACGTGCTTTAATCGCGTCGGCCGAGCTAACGTCGTACCAAGATGATGCTTTAACAGCTTCCAAGTATTTCAGACCATACTTTTGATCTGGCTCCAAGTGGCAGCCCTCACCCCACTCGTTCCAAGCATTTATGAAGATGAATTGATCGGAGCGACCTCCCAGTGCCTCGCGGGAATAGGCCCGGACATAGCGCAACCACTCCTCGAAAAGGTCCGGCGACGAACCATGTAAGATCGTCGGTGTGTTCTGCCTTCGTGCGGTGTTATCCCAGGAGGGAACTACCCCGCGGTAAAGTGTAAAGTCCGGCACAGGTCGATTTGCACTCTGGGCCATAACTTTCGCGTAATCGGCGATGCCGCCAAGAAACTCGCTGTTAGTAATCGTCGGCACGCGGTCCGGTATGCTCTGCGGGCCATTGAACTTGTGCGGTGGAAATTCCACCAGCGCATCTGCCCCGACCTCGTCGGGTCGAGCAATGTCGTAAAAATCGACCGCCGCGATATGAAGTCCTGAAAAACCTTCGGCCTTGACAGTCTCGCGCCAAAGTGAGAAAACCCGGGCTGTATCCGGAATATCTTTGGCGCGATACACAACTAGCATCGGCTTGCCCTCGACCTGTATGTAGCGTGGGTCTCTAAAGTGCGGCAGCAGTGAATTAATGAAGGCCTGCGGATCAGACTTGAGGTACTTTTGTTCTAACAACACGCTTCGTGTATCCCCATCCCAAGTGCGTGTCCAGTTCTCATTGGCCCAGCAAAGGCAGTAAGGCATATCAATATTGGAATTCAGAAAATTATCGATCGGCTTCTCAAGAATGCGGCGACCGCTGAACCAGTAGTAATAAAAACAAAACGCACTCACACCATAAAGCTTAGCCATTTCTGACTGCTCTCGCATCACCTCAGTGTATGAAAGGTCATAGAACCCCAGCTCGCGCGGCAAGTGAGGCTGATAGTGCCCTTCGTAGTTAGGCTCACCTTTGACTACGTTGGTCCATTCAGTAAATCCAGGCCCCCACCATTCAGAGTTTTCGGGGACGCGGTGATATTGCGGAAGGTAAAAAGCAATCAGCGTGGCCGAGTCCTCCTTCAGAGTAGTAGGCGCAGCAGGATCCACTAAGCCAGAGAGGACATCGAAGGGGGCTGATGAGGTGTTATTAAAGTCACAAGAACCGACTGCGGGACAAGAAGGATTTCCGTTGGTAGCCGAAATCGACTTTCGAAAGTCGGTACACCTTATATCTTGGATGGTCACTTCTTTAGCTCGTCTAATTAGACTGATTGGTAAACGGCTCATAAGGCCCGCAGTTCTCAATATGGACGTGTAACGCCATGATCTGGAGTTGCGCAATGCGTTTACCTCGTGCATCAAGCTATCTTTTTCGGCTCGCTCATTTGCTAGCTGATTCGTTAATCTGAATATTTCCTTGCTCAATTGATCAGCGGAAAGCTCAAGTTCGGAAATCGCATCACTTTGGACTGCTAATTGATTGAGCGTTTGGATAAGCTCGCGATGGTCTGGATTGGCTCCGCTCTGTACCCAAGGTAGTGCTTGCCCATGCACATAGCCATACTCGGCAGCCGGCACTACGTCGATGATGCGCTTGGGGTGATCAAACAAAAACTGCTCGTCCTTAAGGAATACTGCAACGAAATCGTTCCACATCCCTTCCTCACTTATCAGCCCCATCTTCGGCCCGATAAACGATTCGAGGAGCAGGGCAGCTTG
>JAIXOW010000039.1 GCA_027486615.1 Oxalobacteraceae bacterium
TGGCTTTGACGGCTTCGTTGTAGTCTCTGGCTTTGACGGCTTCGTTGTAGTCTCTGGCTTTGACGGCTTAGACGTTGACTCTGGCTTTGACGGCTTCGTTGTAGTCTCTGGCTTTGACGGCTTCGATGTAGTCTCTGGCTTTGACGGCTTCGAAGTAGTCTCTGGCTTTGACGGCTTCGATGTAGACGATTGCTTCTTCGAGACCACTGGGATAACCACTGGCTTTGACGAGCACGACGACCTCTGCGTGGACGATGGCTTATTCGAGGCCACTGGCTTTGGCGAGCACGACGGCCTCGGCGTGGACGGCTTATTCGAGACCACTGGCTTTGGCGAGCACGACGGCCTCGGCGTGGACGATGGCTTCGAAGTCAGTTCCATGTCTCTTTCTTCGTCCTGCTTGGCCTTAGGCGTCTTTAAAGCTTCCATGGCTAACTTTGGATTGGAAGGCATTAATCTGTCTCCCAGGACCTGTGAAAGAAAAAATATATTACTTAGCCTTGTCCTAAAAAACCTAAGGTTTTATTTGGTAAGTAATTGCAATGTTATGACGCGATGCCGTGGGAAATGTTACCTTCTCATCTGTTTGAAGTCGTTTTTCGCGCATTCGGTCAGTTTCGGCTCTTCGACGATAAATGGTGCTGTCAACTTCTGGGTGGACGTCTCTCAAATGACGTAGCATGACTCTGCTCTCATTCATCCGACCGCAAATAGGGCATGGAATTGTCCAAGGACCCGGTGGTGTGCACACGTGTCTGCTCACACTTGTTGTGATGAAGTCTTCGCATGTTTCACACCACCAACAGCGCTGTTGATGTCTTTTGACGTCGCTTTTCACCGGACGTCGGCACCACTTGCAGAGAGGAAGTCCTTTCGTTGCTTCTGTGATGACAATAGGCTGTAAAAATAGGCCGATTTTATGTCTTGGTTACCATTCGTTTAGCCATTAAAATACATACAAGCATACAAAAGTTGCTAATACCAAATTATAGCAGTAATAGACATTTGATGCCGGTAAATATTTGCAACTCATTAGACAAAACAAAACAAGACTTACGCGGAATACGGCCCCTCGAATCCTCCAAAGTCCTTTCTTCAGTGCTACTCGTTTCTTTCCCCTGGTCGGTGGATACTTTGCGGACTTCGTGGGCGCTCCTTTATCGGCGTCATCGTCAGCCTGATCTTCGTCGTCATCGTCGTCATCGTCGACCTGTTCTTCGTCGACCTGTTCTTCGTCGGCCAGTTCTTCGTCGGACTCGTCGTAATCAACGAGTTTAACCTTTTTAACCTACAACAAATGTGTGCCTAATCATTATGAAAATAGAAAGTATTTACTAGCAATTGTTGATGTCCAAATCGTACATAAACCTAAGTAGTACATAATCAAAAAATGTAAATGGTGCAGATAAATAAAATTACGAGCATCACCTGTGGCTCAACTTCGGAATCTTCGTCATCTTCTTGCAATTGGTAAACGATTTTTCGAGGCTTCTCCATTTTCCGTTTCGACGACATGGTGTATAATTTGATTCTAATTAACAATTTTTTTCTTCTTCAGACAATTTAAAACACGTCCTCCTTCGAAACAAAACCTCAAGAATTAAATTTTGTTTATTTTTTTTCGGGCAATTTCATTGGTTCATTTCGCCCATAGATATCTACATATGTACACCTATGATTGGTGTACTTGTTGATCTTTTTTGATGAAATCGTCCTCAGTTTCAACCGGTTGTTTACTTTCCAGTTCTCATTTTCCGAAACTATAACTCACTAAACCTCCTAGTTACAAAATCACGACTTTTACAGTTTTGTTTTCCCGAAACTATAACTCACTAAACCTCCTAGTAACAAAAGCGTTGGTTCTATAACTTACAATACCAAGACATTACAAAAGCAATCAATCACTGTCTAGAAAATGATGGAATACTTTTTACCAGTTTACTTTTGTTTTATTCATTGTAAACAATACAATTACATGAGTACGAATATCACAAAAAGGAAAGCACGGCAATTCCTTTCTTCAGTTGCTCAGTTTCCCTTCAAATAGTTAGGATTCTTAATCGTTTGCACATAATCCAGAATCTCCATCCAGTCATTCGTGTCGTCCTCGATCAGATCTTTGACCAGTTTCAAGGCGTGCCAGCGCGGCCTTGTAACCTCTGGCTCGTTTGCATGTACAAACAGGAGAACGTTGAGGAGATGTCTCTTCTGCACGAACATGTGGGCAATCCTCTGGAAGCATGTCTCATCAGGGTGATTCAAGCAAGTGCCGAGTTTCGTGGTTGATTTCAGGATCCTCACCTTGGCCTCCTTCAATCGGAAGTATTCGTGCTTCGACTGATCTAAGCGGACGGCCACAGAAGCAGCAATTGCTCTTACCAGTCTAGCTTGCGCTTCAAGGCGGTACAAACGCTTCCGGTCACCGTCGCTATGTTTAGGTGTGTAGAAACAAACGATCCACCTCAGCTCATTCACTTCAATGCGCCGCAACGGTGTGAACGGGTAGGGCAACGTGGCCGAGGAAGGCATCTACAAAGTAGCGGGAAATATGAACAAACTAAGTAACCATAAAGCTGCTATTATTTATGTATAGAAAACTCCAAATGTTAATAAATTTTATACCTCCTCCTCTTCAGAAGTCATTTTCTTCAAACACGTTCTGTCTCTTTGACTCTAATGTTCACTTTGACTCTTCCTTGTTGTTCCCGTTGTAAACAAGGTAACCAAGGAAAATAAACAAACAAACAGATAAAAAAATACTTGTCACGGAAGCGAGAGTCCTCTCCCTTTCAACCACCCGGAAGATTTACTTTTAAAGTAACAGCTACCAGTTATGTCAAAAAGAAACTGAAAAGGGTTTATGGATGTCGTGTTTTTATTTACAGATCATGTCATATATTTATTTACAGATCTATTCCAAAAAATATATAGATATCTTGTTCGTGTTTCGGATCCGGCGATCTTGAATTCTATTCGTCATTGGGTCCGTGGTTGTGGGGTTCTTTCGGGTTCTTGGCTGGCCCTCGAGTTACGACCACTCCATTGCTCCTGCAAACGTAGGCCCTGCGGGTGCAGCCGGCTGTTGCACAGACGTAGTGAGTCCCCCAGTAACGTTCTTTCGGATCCTGTTTCGACTCGTTCAACTTGTAACTGAAGCCGTCCTTCGTTATGATCTCTGGCGGCGGAGCGTTGCTTAACATCAGCAA